>JBDRNB010000023.1:0-2736 GCA_043811635.1 Candidatus Aenigmatarchaeota archaeon | reverse complement strand
AGTATCAGAGAGAACTCGCTTATCTGCGCGACTGAGAGGCCTGCGAAGAAGCTGTTTCTCTTTGTGTATCTGAGTGCTCCCATGATTACCATGACTATTATGGGATTTCCTATCAGGACAAACAAGGAGAATATCACAATTGGGAACCAGTAGAGTGTGAGATCCCCGAACACCATCTGTGCTCCAAGCAGTATGAAGAAGAACAAGATGAAAAAATCTCTCAGGACAGAGGTCTTGAGCCGTATTTCATAGTTGTATGGGAACGTAGATAAAGAGATACCTGCGATCAGGGCTCCTATCTCTATGGAGAATCCTATTAAATGGAATGTGACTGCAAATAGGAACAGCCAGCTGATGGAGAATAGGAATAGGAATTCCTGTGATTTGGCTATGGCATGCGCGAAACGCGGCAGGAACTGGATTGTGAAGAGGCCTAAGGCACACAAGGCGAAGAGGCCTAGAACAATTGTTTCAATTGATACGGCACCTGAACTTAAGCCTCCTACTGTGGATGAAACAATCATCAGGATCACGATTGCGACTATATCTTGGACCAGCAGGAATCCAAGAGATATCCTTCCGTATAGGGATTCCAGGTCTCCCTTGTCAGATATGAGCTTGACTATGATGATCGTGCTGCTAAAGGTGAGAGCTATGGCCACGTAGATGGATACTATATCTGTGAAGCCAAGGCCCTTGGCTATTATGAAACCAACAACAGATGTGAATAGTATCTGCGCAAGCCCTGTGATGATAGCAACCTTTCCCACGTCTTTCATGCGTGAAGGGTTAAGGCTCAGGCCTGCTATGAATAATAGGAAGGCTATACCTATCTTGGAAAAGGTCGTCACTATGTCTTCTGAATGGACCACATTAAGCAGATATGGGCCTGCAAGTATGCCTGTGATTATATAACCAATTATCATCGGCTGCTTGAATATCCTCATGATTGTGGAAATACCTATGGCTAGTATAAGAATCACAGCAATTTCCACAAATATCTCATTGACCATTAACACACCCGATGCTTGCTGTATTACTATTGGTTTTGATTGTATATAAGGATGGGAATATAGAAATTACTATGATTTTAGATCTGACAGTCTGAAAATAAAAACAGCCTGCGGCTTACATGATGTCCTTTTCTGATATGATCACGAAGTCGCCGACAGACTTAACTGCTGAAAATGGTATTAGGAATCTTCCTTTCTCGTCTTGCTGCAGTTTCAATGTCTTTGTGTGTGTTGTGTTCTCTATTAGAGCAAGGTTGATCAATTCTCCAGATTCTGTGATAAAATCAACATCGCCAACAAGACCAAACTTCTTTCCTGTTTCTTCAGAAATGAGGACTTTTCCTATAAGCTGTCTGCTTCTAACTCTTTCATCCATTAAAACACCTCCGAGTATGTTAATATTATAATTAAGATATTTAAGCTTTAGGCGTTCACCATCAAAACCTGATACTTGCTTGAGACTTTGTACTTATATGCCTTGCCTGTCCTCTTTCTTTCCACAAGCTTGTCTTTCATCAGCCTTCGCAGAAGGTTGTTAACAGCGCGAACTGCATTGTCGCGATTTTTGTAATCATCTCCCTCGAGATTTTTGATTATTTCAGAGGGTGGCATTTCTCCACGAGCTGCCAGTAGCTCAAGGAGCTTTCTCTGTTTCTCAGGAAGCTCGTTTATGGTTTCCAAAGAAATCTTGGACTCAACTGTGCTTGACTCCTTCACAAAATCCAGGTCTATGTTTGTGATGTTTTTCTCAGCCGCCTTTTCTGTCAGCTCATTGCACAGCCTCAAAACTTCACGCGGGAATCCACCTGTTCTTTCGTATATGAAGTCAATAGTATCCTGTGTGAAAGGGGATATGTCATTTCCTCCTGCGCTCTCTATTCTCTTCTTTATCAGCTCCCTCATCTCTGACTTGTTTAGGTTTGTAAGCTCGATTCTTGTTGTTATTCTTCTGACAAATGTTTCCAGATTGTCCTTGAGTATGCTTTCTATCACAGGAAGGCCTGCCATGAGTATGTAGAGGTTGTCAACATGATCCATCAGGGTTCTCAGCCACTCCATACTGTCAATAGAGGCTTCATGTGCCTCATCCACGAAAAGTAGGCACCTTCTATCCCTCAACCCTTTGTTCACATGTTCACATAGGTCATACAAGGATATACTCTTGGACCTGGAGAAAAGGGACTTTATGAAACCAGGCTTTACTAAACTATCAAATATTGCGATCCAGTCCTCTGGTTTCTTTGGTGGCTTTTGAAGATATATGATTCTGAGATTATTATCATAAACTCTAGATAGTATGTTCTTTATCATAGTTGTCTTGCCTGAGCCTGTTGGTCCAAGAAGTAAAGATAGTTTGCTTCCGTCTGACATTCCTGATATGATTCTCTGCACCTCTGTATTGTATCCTACAAATAGCTCAGGCTGTATCTTGAATGCGAATGGATTTGAATCCCAATTGAATAAATTATGCAACCTGCTTTCCATTAAAACCACACTCGGTACAATAGAGATTGAAATACAGATTTAAATACCTTTTGGTATCTTCACGCCAATTTCATATTATATTCACATTCTACATATGAGCACGTGAAGATTACGTGAATACTTATGTGAATTAAACTCAGATTCATAGTTTTATAAAGATGCGACACAAATTATAAGATTATGAGGGTGTTTGTAGCTATTGATTTGCCTGAAGATGTGAAGAATAAGATAAGTGAAT
>JBDRNB010000022.1:0-2037 GCA_043811635.1 Candidatus Aenigmatarchaeota archaeon | reverse complement strand
CTTTCTTCATCTTGTGCACCAGTTGCTCATGGACCGCATTCATGGTTTTCAATATTTTCTTGTGGAAAATGATGAACAAGATTATAATGATGATCAATGGCAAAAGCCAATACAAGAAACGCGTATTAAACTGGGCCAGGCCATAAAATGCAGGCTTTTCCTGGCCTACACAAGGAGAACATATTCCTCCACAATCAATCCCCACCTCGTTTTGGTTCCTGATTCCGTCAAAACAGGTTCCGCAAGACCCGCAGATTCCTCCACAATCAATCGATACCTCGTCTTGGTTCTGTATGCCATCATAACAACTCGGACTCAAATACCAGTCAAAAGGAAATATGTTGTTTGGGCTGGTCAAGACTGTGGAGATATCCAAAGTGGTGAGGTTGATCTCATAAATATTATAATTCCCATTATAGTCTGCTGAAAATAAAACAGAATCTCCTTCTCTTGAAAACATTGGAAATATCTCATTGTAATCAGGTGTGTTTGTCAATCTAACTTCAGGAGAGCCATTCAATGGCTGAAGCCATATGTCTGATTTAGCGCCATCTTCAATCCCAAAATAAACAAGCTGATCTCCCTCAGGAGAAACCCGGGGAGCATAAAGGTCTTTATAATCATAGGAGAACTCATGCAAAACCTTTCCCTGATTGTTTATAATGACGATCTTTGATACATCCCCTTCTCTTTTTTCCAGGACAACCTTGCCAAAGACATATCCTTGATAACCCTTTATCATTTCTGATTCAGTCATGTTCCAGGTATATTCAATAGTGCTAATGCCGATGAGCAGGCTTTTATGTATCCCGTTCACATAGTATGCAGGATCAGCAAACAGGATTTGTTCAGACTCCAGTGAGTCTGGATCTAATGAGAACAGCAAAGATGATGTTCCTCCTGCTTCAACAGTATCTTCTGTGTACAATATTTTTTCGTCATACATGCCATAATAATAGCTGACTGAACTTATGTTTCCTGAATCTAAAAGCTTGTCAAGCATAAAACTAACATTAGAGATTTGGGTTACTTTCCACAAATCACCGTCTTTAACATAGGAAATAAAAGCGCCAGCATAAGAATAAGAAGCAAACGGTATTTCAGTAAGATCATGGTCTAATACTATAACTGTATTGCTATCTTTATCAAGCAAAGAAAGATTCCAATACGAACTGTTCTGTTTCAGGGCCAGTTCACCAAATATGATGTTTGACCTCTTGCAAGGTTTGCAAGGACCTCCACAATCTACATCTTCTTCTCCCTGATTCTGGATTCCATCAAAACAGCTTATGCAGGGAGGACAAGGACCTCCACAATCAATATCTTCTTCTCCCTGATCCCACAGTCCATTATAACAGGCAGATATATAGTTGCACTCTCTCCATAAATACCAGAGATCATCCTTACACCCGTTCTCATCAATGCACTTTCTTTTTTGGGTGTTGTTTTCAATACAGTCTTCCCAATCAAAACAAACAAGTTTAGTAGTGCAGTTCACCTCCTCATCTGTACCTGAACCTCCACCACCGCCTCCAGAGCCCCCTCCAGAACCACCGCCAGGCTCAGCCTGCTCATAACAAGTAAGTTTTACTGCATTGCTGTCTGCAGTGAGGTTGTATGGGTCAGAAGCAGTGAAAATCACATATGCTTCTGAAGGGCAAACCACAGGATCAATTACAACCTGGTTTGCGCCTGTTATTGTTATGGTAAAATCTGAAGTCAATGTGTGAGTATAAGTCAAGTCATCTCCATCAGGATCTGTGAAATAATCGTCAAGGAAAAATGCCATAAGTTGGATATCCTCTATCAAGCTTTGGTCAGGTATAGAAGAGACCAGATAAGGCGCATCATTTGTATTGCTTACTGAAAAATTATAGTAAAGCCATGTTGAGTCATTATCACACTGATTGTCTGTAACGCTTATCAGAGCAGAATGGTTTCCCACATGGTCATTTGTCGGAGTAAACGCGATAAGACCATAAGAAGTTATTGAGAACACAGACGTGCCTGTCACAAAGCTTGAATAGAATACTAGGC
>JBDRNB010000021.1:0-2820 GCA_043811635.1 Candidatus Aenigmatarchaeota archaeon | reverse complement strand
AGTGAGGAGACTACGATTCCAATGCACAGAGTTCTTAGGGTTATACAGGATGGAAAGGTTATATGGAAAAAACCAGAATGAGATTGTGGGAGGTTGATTCTGCACGGGGAATTGCAATCATTATGATGCTTATCTCGAACCTGCTTTTTGATCTGTATTTCTTTCTCGGTTATGCTGAACTTTACTCTGGATTCTGGATATATTTTGCGCGAGTGACAGCTGGATTGTTTCTTTTGCTAGTTGGCCTCTCGCTGACTCTTAGTTATGCGAGAGTCAGCCATCTGGAAAGTGTATACAAAAAGTATGTCAAGAGAGGGTTATGGTTGTTTGGTGTTGGTCTTCTAGTAACTGTTGTCACTTGGTTTGTAGTTGGAAATCAGTTTGTTGCTTTTGGTATATTACATCTGATTGGTTTATCAATCATACTTGCCTACCCGTTGCTAAGACTGAAGTATGTGAATCTTGTCTTGGGACTGATCCTTATTTATCTTGGAAGCTTGATTCAGGCTGTTACATACAACCAACCATGGTTCTTCTGGCTTGGCACGAATCAGAACTTTCTCTTGACTGTGGATTATACTCCTGTGATACCGTGGTTTGGTGTTGTGCTTCTAGGCATCTTCTTGGGTAACTTCCTGTTTGCGGGCGGGAGAAGATTGAGAAATGTTTCAAACCTGCCTGTTAGATTTCTGTCAAGACTTGGGAGAAATTCTCTGAAAATATATCTGATACATCAGCCTGTTTTTGTTGGTATTATTCTTTTGATCCTGAACATGTAATCTTGTATGGTGGTTTCTTAGCCATCTCGAATTCCACGTCCAGGAATTTCTGGATCACCCATATATTTGTTCTGATATGACCTGTGAGCACTGGAACAATTATCTCAGACTTACCTTTGGCGAGCGCCATGAAGATCAAGAGTTGGTCTCCTAGGTATTGGTCCACTGCTGCTCCGGATTTTATTACATGACGCAGGCTGATTGCTGCCTCCTCTGCGACATTTTCTGCTTTCTTGCCTCTTTCTCCGAGTGCATCTGCTCCGAGTATGCATCCCGTAGATGTCTTTGCAAGCAAGACTAATCCAGAGCCTGAACACTTGGCGTCTGAGTATGCTGTTTTTATCTCTGTCTTGTAATTTCTCAGCAGCTCCTGAGCTTCCTGGGCCTGTCTCTCTGCAACCTTTGGCTTCCTGAGATCTGAGCTTGCAATGGAGACGCCTTCTATTATCTCAATCTCTCCTTGGTCTGTCAGATTGATTGGATTGAATTCCTTTGCAGGTTGCGTGATGATGTTTACCTGAGAACCACCAACTGGAAAGAAGCCATGTTTGGTTATGTTTATCTCTGACTTGAAGCCAATCTGTTTCAGGATTGGGAGCAACACTTTTTGTGTGTAGATTAGAGGAGGAGCATATTTTCCGAATGTAGCTCCGCCGTTGATGTAAATCTTGGTTTGTTTGTCTGATCTGGATGCAGGTATGCAAAGAGTTTGGAATACAAGGCCTGTGGAACCTGCTGTTGCTATCTCCACATCTACCCTCCCCTTATCTATCTTGCCTGGGTAGAATTCAATGTCCTGGGAGCCTTTCTCAGCTCCAGTTAATTTCGCATCGCAGAGCTCTGCCAAAGCCTTTATGCCTTGGAGATGTTGTGTTTTGAGGCCTGGCTGTGGTCTGCCTTTCCTGATGTTGTACACTCTTATAGGTTTAGATGTTATACATGAGAGTGCGGATGCTACGCGGACTATGCTTCCGCCGCCTTCGCCATAAGAACCATCAATCTGGATTGTTTCCATACTAAATATTAACCCTTTCTCCGTTTTCAGGTGCATGTGCATTGAATCCCATCTGCTTCAGTTCCTTGGCGAAGTCTTCTGTGTTTTCTCCATGCACTGGAAACACCTTTTCTGGGTTTACCTTTTTCAGGTAGTTTAATAGATCATCACGACCACAGTGTGCAGAAAAATCCATGAAGTCTATGCTGAATTTTGGCTTTATGTCAAGACCTTCATTCACATATCTGCCTGTATGCATCAAGGTATGACCAACTGTTCCAGGAACCTGGAATCCTGTCATTATGAGGGAGCAGTTTTCTTGTTTATGCAGCTTCTTTATGTAGAAGTTTATAGGACCTCCATTGAGCATGCCTGCTGTGGTGATGATTATGCTTGGCTTTTTCAAAGCCTTTGATCTATCTGACTTGGTCTTAACCTTTCTAGCAGCTCCGAAAGCTGCCTTTAATTTTTTGTAGTTATAAACAGATTCTGGATGATTAAGTATCATTTTTGTTGCCTCTTTTCCCATGCCATCCAGATAAACTGGAAAGCCCAGGTCTTGCATGATCAACAACATTTCCTGTGTTCTTCCCAAGGCAAAGGATGGGAGCATGACTGTGCCTCCATTCAACAGAGTTTCTTGAGCCTTTTCCTTTAGCTGTTTGGCAAGCTCTTCCCTCGGAGGATGGTTTTTGTAGTGATATGTAGATTCGCATATAACTGCACTAATGTCTGTGTAGTTTGTGTCTGCACCCTTCATAAGGGATGTGTCAGAGAAGTTTATATCGCCTGTGAAAACGACGCGTTTGCCATTGTTATCTAAAAGTATACTCGAAGCCCCAGGAACATGACCAGCATGACGCAGTTGTGCTGTGGTTGTTTTGAACTCTATTGGCTCTTTGTTGTTCATTGGGACATCAAGATGTTCCATCTTCCTTATGTCATGCACAGAGAAATGAGGCGCTTCTCCCTTCTTTTTCTGCACATTAAGAGAATCGTAGAGAAGCATGTATGTGAGATCGAGTGTTAGAGGGTTTGCATAGATAC
>JBDRNB010000020.1:0-6514 GCA_043811635.1 Candidatus Aenigmatarchaeota archaeon | reverse complement strand
GTTATAAAGTTTTTCATATTATTATGATTTTTTTTTTAATTGGGACTTATTTCCAATTATTATAGTGAATATCTTTAAATAGTTTATGGTTAAGATGATTTATCCAATCAGGCAATTATCCTTGTCGGTTCGTCATTATTTTTATTCCGCTCAAATTTGTACAGGGAACCTGCCAGATTCGAGGATAAACCCTCTTCATGAGTGATTATGAAGACCTGCTGCGCGAATTCTCCTAGCCTGTCACGTAACACAGCTGAAAACTGCTCTATTGCCTGCTTATCCAGGTTATGTGTAGGTTCGTCTAGGATCAGCCATTTCAGATTAGGTATGAAAGCAAGCGAAAACGCAATTCTAAGGGCCAGGCATGCTATGGATCTCTCTCCTCCTGAAGCCATGCCATCTGCTGAGGACCAGCCTGTAGTCCCCTTCAACTGGAGTATGTAGTCCTTGCTGTCTGTCTTCTTAGGCGAATCCACTGTGAGTCTGACGCTCGTGAAATCCTTGTATGGATATAAATCACCCCATATCTGGTCCATGATGGAGTTCACAGTCTCCAGGAAGTACTCACGTAGCTGGTTTTGTGTGTTTTTCAGCACACCTGAAAACACCTGAAGGTTTTTCATGGCTCCCTCGCGTATGCTTATATCCTTTTTATATGTCCGTATCATCTCCTGCCTTTTTTTAAGCTCTTCAAGTAGTGGCTTCTTGTCCTCGATTCGATCATCCAGACCTTCTAGTTGTGATGCAAGAGAGCTCTCCTGTGAAATATAAGCTTGATACTCCTCCTGAATCTTTTTCATATCTGAAAGCTCGCCTAGTTCCTCAATCATCTTCATCTGTTCTTCCAAATTCTTCTTGATATTCTTCTCTCTCAGCTCTTGTGTCTCCTTGTCCTGCTTGTATTCAACAAGCTTTTCAAGCTTCTTCTGGTGTGTTCTCAGAATGGTTTCAAGTTCTTCTATCTCCTCCTTCAACTTCTCTACTATTCCTATATTCTTCGGAATCTCCTGTTCCAACGTCTTCAATTCCTTCTCCCTCTCTCTCAGAAGATGCCCCTTCTTGTCATCTGTTATCTCACTTTCACATAAAGGACACATGTTTCCAAGAGTCTCAATCTCCTCAGAACTTTCCAGAACAATTTTTTTCCTTGCAAACATTTCGTGATGACTCTTCCTCTTCTCCTCCAAATCATCATTCTTTTTTTTCAGCTGCTTTTCTGTATCTGTTATCCCTCTTTCCAACTCATCCTGATTTATATTTCCCAACTCAGCAGATCTCAACTGCAGAGATTCCTGAATCTCCTTCAGTTGCCCTTCCAAACTAGTTATCTTCATCCTGGTCTTCTGAATCTCTTCTTCCTTCTTTATATGCTCCTCTATCTTGCCTGATATTTCCTTCTTGCTCTTTTTCACATCATCCAGCTTGATCGTAATCTCTTTTTTCTTTACTTCAAATCCCTTTATCTCACTGGAAACCTCCTTGATCCTCTCGCCTATCTTTTCATCCTGCATGTCAGAGACCATGCGAACCTTTTCATCAAGCATTGTTTTTATCTTGTTGACAGCTGTCACAGAGTTATCCATTGCCTTGCCAAACCTGTCAACATGAAGCAGGTTGTCTATATGTTCCATCCGCTTTCCCTTTGGTATGCGCAGGAAGTAATCAAGGCCGTCCTGTTCTGAGTAAACAGCCTTGGAAAACAATGCATAATCCATCTCAAGGGCCTTCTCCACTTCTTCAGTCACCCTTTTGGAATTCACCTCAAGCAGCCTGTCATTCTTTCTTATCTCCGCGTCCAGTGTCCCTTTCTCTCCAACAACACGCCTGACATAATAAACATCATCACCAACTGCAAACTCAATCCCGACCTCTGCCTTTGCCATCTTCCTCGGCTTGCTCATGATCATGTCAGAAATCGCAACCTTTCTGGTCTGGAGAGACGGAAAGTTTCCGAACAGAGCAAAAGAGATTGCTTGCATTACACTTGTCTTGCCAGAACCCATCACACCAACAAGGCAGTTCACCCCTTTGGTGAAGTCCAGCTCTGTGTCCAGATGAGACTTCCAGTTCTTGAGCCTGACCTTGGTGATCATGGTTTACTCTTGGATGGAAGAATTAAATGATTTACTTGACCTTTCTTTTCACTTGTTTTACAAAATCTTTCACTATATTTACCTTTATCAATGCAGTGAAAACATCCTTTTCAGTAAACGCGTAGTATTCATAAGAAAAAAGGTTTCTGTAGGAGGTCAATTCTGATAGCTCTTTTTGCATCTGTCTGTTTATGATTTTGCTTTTCATGAGAAGAAAAAATATATCCTTGTACGTGCTGGGTGTACCCAAATTATTTGCTGTGACAATCTCTTCTCCGAGGTCTATGGTTCTGTTTATTATTGAGAAAAGAAGCATCGAGATAGAATAGAAATTCTTCTTATCTTCAAAATCATTCACTGATTTAATATGAATTTCTTCCAGGTCTGAAAAGAATCTCTCCAAATCACTTACTATCTTTCCTATTCTTTCTTTGTCATACATTGTATCAACTCAAAAATCTGGAGAAATGCCTTTCAAGCAAAGGCTTGAAATCAAGGTACGAAAGGACTGTATTCACCGTGATCCTATGCATCTTTAGCTTATTTTTGACGTACAACGGCTTGCCCTCCTTTATCACCTTATATCTTATATACAGAGGGAGGTCCCAAAAGATTGAAGTATCAATCTTATCAGATGAATTGCTCAGTATGCTTTCCTTTCTTGCGCCTCTGTCTGTTATAACACATATGTCTGTGTCAGAATAAGGCTTTGCCTTGCCTGACACTTGGGATCCAAATATGTATATGGCTTCCACTCCTCTTTCCTTCTTAATCTCATTCACGACAGCCTTAATGCCTGTTTCTTTCATACATAAACTTTGGCGTGTTGTTTTAAATAGCGTATATATCCCTTTAACTTGACAATTAAAAGCCGGATTCGATTTATCGAAAACGGCTTAGCCTGAACAAGCCACACCAACTCATGACAAGATATCGGGCTTTCCAATGCGATCACCTCTTGCTAGCGTTTCCGAATATTGATCAACCAGACGGCGAAAAGAACAAACGCCACTCCGGTCAGTTGTCCTATGCTATCTCCATCCATAAAATCCTCAATTCTCTCTAATCAAATCAACTATCTTTGCAGCTACGACCACTCCCAACAAGAAGCAGTACATAAAGAACGCAACTATAAAGAGTGCCCCTACCATTTCCCAAATAGTGTCGCGGATGTTCATGTCAACCCAACCACTTCTGGAAATATCGCATGTGGATGTAATTGAGTATATTCTCACTAAACTCAACAACAGCTGCTATTGCTACGAAAAACAGGCCGATTAGTACTCCCTCTACTCCTTTGGTAATAAAAAGCAAGAGAAATAGAGGAATCAGGATGAAAATCACAAGGATTATGATAAGCTTCACGAGATTCATGTTATCACTCCTTTCCTATGTACAACACTTTTTAGTCATCATCCAAAAGCAAAAGTGAACATCCGATGATAAGGAGGATGGTCTTTCCTATTTTCTTTAGTATATTGACCATAACATTATCCTTTATGCTAAACTTTTTTCAAGACAACCAAAGTCATGACTCAAGTCACAATCTATCATGAAGAAATAATTGAATTTGTTCTTGCTTCCACTAAACCTTTCCATACATCTGAATCCATGTGGATTAGATCAAACTGAGATTAGTCAGTCTGAATAGGAATAGGTTGTGGAATATCAAATCTTCCTGATCTTGCCTGGTGTGGGCTCATAGCAGATGCCCTCTGCAAGTAGCTCGTTGATCACGGATTCTATCTGTTCTGAGTCACCTTTGATCTTATTCATGATATCGTCGTATGATGCTCCGTCCTTGGAACTCACAACAACTGTAAGTATGTCCTTTCTGAGCTTATCCCTGTCCTCTTCCTGTTCTTCAGGCTGCTCCAATTCATCCTTGCCTCTCAGATTCTTCTTGATTTCAAGAAGTCGAAGGGTCTCTTGATTAGGATCTTCAATCCTCTTTATGATCTCTGGAATAATATAAACCTCTCCGTTATATTCCTTTACCTTGCCTATTACATCAACAACAATCCCCACATCAAGGCCTTCAATTGGTTTGATTGTCTTGAATGTCTTGGCACGGATCGTTTCTGTTCCGTCATCCAATGTGATGGAAGCAAAGTTGCCATCCTCAGAAATAAATTTTGCAACAATTGTGCTCAGTATTCTTGCACGAGAAACTTTATCTCCATAGTTTGTCACAACAAAGCTGGGCTCCATTCCCTCCTTCTTAACCCAGCGGCCTGACATGATATCAGAGATACGTACCTTTTTTGCAGTCATCCTTTCAATTACCATGTGAAATATATGTAATTAAAACTTTTAACCTTTCCTTATTTGATGCATGTCATAGTGACAGGCTGAACAAGAACTAAACCATATATAAGCTCCTTTTATGAAAAATTTCATAATATTTGCTTATATACATGCACGACTAAAGAGATTACTAATACTGAGGGATTTATGGCTTGTCATGATTGTAGTAAAGAAGCTAAAATTAAACCATGTGAACTACACAACCCACATCTTGCAAAAATCTGTATGGACTGTTGCATAACAAAGATGAAGGGTCATAAGTGTAACTGGTATTATTTATGCTGGGGTACCTAGTTTACTTCTTTTCTTTCTTTTCAGCCTTTTGCTCTACATCTTCCAAAGACTTTACACCCATCTTTTCTTCAGCCTTCTGAGCTGATTCAGGCTTCTTTTCTGCAGGTTTCTCCTCAGGTTTTGGCTCTTCCTTCTTCTCTACAGGCTTTTCTTCTTTTGTCTTTTCTTCCTTAGGTTTTTCAGCTGGTTTGTCTTCCTTAGGTTTTTCAGCCTTTTCTTCCTTCTTTTCCTCTGCCTTCTCTTCCTTTGGCTTCTCCTTTACACCAAGAAGTTCTTCAACTGACCTTTGCCCGTATTCAACGATCTTTACATTCACCTGGGATGTTTCCTCAGAAACCGTGTTTCCTCGAATTGATTTTCTTTTTCTCATGCCCTTGATCTTGGGGTGGTAACCTGGTGGGAAAGCAACAAGTAGCTTCTTTCTTGAAGTTCCGTCTACATCATTCCTCATGGGGAAACCCTGCTTATCTGAACCTCCACGTAGTTCAAGCTTGTAGCCTGGAAGTCCTACAAAATCTCCAGAAATGTGTTCACCGATCTTCTTTCCTATAAAACCAGATTGTTTTTGGTCTACCTCTTTTTGGTAGGCCTTTTTCTTCTTTGGATCAGATATTACTATCTTGAAATTTGACATATAATCACCCAGTTCTTTACGGCACTACTGCCGGGATTATTATTATGTGGCATAATGGGTTTAAAAAGGTTATATCAACCCGGGTAACAAGAAACCCCAACCTTCTTGCTGATTGATGGTGTTGAGAACGTGTAATCACACTTTCCATTGCAATTCAGGTCCCTGAATCTCATTGTCTTTCCAGCTTTTATTATAGTCTCTTCGAACACAGGAATGAACTCACCTGTGCCCCCTTCTCTCAGAATTAATATGTCACCGCATACATAGCTGTTACCTGATCCTTCACATGTATATCCCCATTCAGGCTCTTTCTGTGTAAAATCCTTGGTCACATTCAATACCCGAACCTCGTCTATGACACCGTTGAAGAATTCTGATATCTGATCGTGGTCAGGTGATGGTCTGACAAGTGCTCCAATTCCAAAGGGCGAGTCCGTATCCACACTCCCAAAAGTTGGTGGCACACTAGTTGTGTTGACTAACTCTCCATCCAGGTATAAGTACATTTCTGAGCCAGTTCTGTCGAAAATTCCTGCAACATGATGCCATTCACCAACCAAGGAACCTGTCGCGTTCACGTGATAATAATTTCCTGCTGCATCAATTGCTCCAAACTCTATAATCTCCATGTTGCTTATATTTCGTGTTCTTATCTGATATCCTGCATTTACAGGTGTTCCAGAGCTTGTCATTCCCTTATTCACAATCTTCATGAAACCTGCATAACTATCCTTCTTAAACCATGCCTCCACGGTGAAATTGCTTACTCCCATGTCAACAACGTCACTCATATTAATGTAATCATTCAAGCCGTCAAACTCTAACCCAGAACCAAAAGCACCTGTTATCCAAACTGGCTGAGAACCATCAAGAGTCCAATTGCCAAGCCTTCCACTATTTCCATAAAGTGAACTATCAGCAGATATTGCTCCTGAGCCCTCGTCAAAATGCCACAGACCCACTGTATTTGCATCAGATTCGTACTTCTCTTTCTGTATCAGACGATCAGAAAGCATTATTGGTGCACTACCTGCATTCGTGACAAATATGCTCACTCCACCATTGTTGCAGAGTGTAGATCCAGGCTTTATATCTATCATCTGAGATGTAAACATGCTTGCGTAATCAAATATGAATGATGAAGCAAGGCCTGCAATGCCTATAGTGATGCCCAATATAATAAGTA
>JBDRNB010000019.1:0-2327 GCA_043811635.1 Candidatus Aenigmatarchaeota archaeon | reverse complement strand
AAACACCATATCATTCAGCTGTATATGTAATTGAAGGGTCTGTTGCAGGTTCAGTAAATATCCATCCTTCTAGTTTTTATCCGGGTAGTCCCTTTGATACTTTTAAAGCGATTGAACAATTCTATACAGAAGGAACACTTACCATACCCAGATTCTACCTTTATCCAACAGCGATGTGCAATTCCAGATGTTCAGTATGTCAATTCACTGCTTTGGATAGATTCAAAGGAAAAACAGATGAAGAAAAAGCAATTCCTTACGAGACTGTGGAAAAGATAATAGATGAATTTTATTCTATGGGCAGTGGGCTTAGAACGATTTCTGCTATAATTTCGGGAGATGGTGAGCCAACAGAGCATCCTGACATTAGCAGGATACTCGACACACTGAAAGAGAAGAGAATGCGAGTTTTCTTGACATCTAACCTAAGGCTTCCAAAAGATACAGATGGGCATATAATGCGCTCAATAGTCGATGATATTTCAATGATGACTGTGTCTATAAAGGGGCTGAATATTGATTCTTATGATAGACATCAAGGCACAACAGGAGGGGTGACTTTTGGGAAGGTCCTTGATAACCTTGAAAGGTTGGTTTCAGGCCTGGAACAATCAGGAAGAAGAGAGGAAGTCTTACTCGGAGTTGGAACATTGTTATTGCCAGAAAATGCTGGGAGTTATACCACAATGATTGATAGGTTTGTTCAGTTGGGAATTGATTATGTTTATATCAATCCTGTAGGACCTACTTATGCAAAATGGGGGATTATGTTTACTGAAAGTCAACAGAGATCTATTCAGGCATTCCTGGATAGCCTTAGTTCCATTGACTGCGGCAGAACTGTGATAAGGTATCCCGGAACATTGGCATTAGATAATCCGGATAATAATGTTTATTATGATGCAAGAAACCGGAGAAACATAGAGGTATGCGGCTCTGCCCTCTTGAATCCAACAATAGTTACAACAGATACTGATGGAAAGGCTGGAGCCAGAATATTAAGCTGCAGAAGCAGCCAAAACTTTAGAAACTCTAATTTTTGGTATGTTGATGGATGGATACCTGCTGCAGCATACGGTGCCGAAAGCACACATCATAGGGAGTTATACGGCCTACTGTCCGAGAGGCTACAAGGTGTAATGAATGCAGCTTCGGGATGTACTGACTGCAGGTTAGAAAGGCAGGTAAAAACTTTTGATAGAGTAATCACACTTATGAAGGAGCATAAGTTCAAAGGAAGATTTATGTTAGAGTTTAATGTTGATGAACTAGTTCCAAGAGGAAGAGCCATAACATTTGAAGAAACTAACCAATAATCGAGTACAATATGAAAAAAAACGACAAAATTGCCAAGAATTTGGATCAGATGCAACGGGATTTTCTGCCTGACAAGCTTCTTAGAATTTATATTTCAGATTATTGTAATTTTCATTGTAAGTTTTGTGATTGGGATAATCCCAGAGAGAATGGAGCTAAACATTCCAGATTTAAAATAGAAGACCTTGCTCTGATTGTAGATGCGATGGTAGACACAGGCTGCCACAACTTCCAGCTTACAGGAGGAGAGCCATTTCTCCAGGAAAAGCAGTATATTGTTGACGTTGTATCTGCCTTATCTTCAGCACGAGGTGTTGAGCAGTTCTGGGTGGTATCAAATGGCTCCTTGTTAGGGGATGAAAATTTGTGCACGGACTTATTCAATGCTGGCCTGAGAAGAATAACTGTATCTATAGCGGGTGAAACAAATGAAAAGTATAGGGCTTGTTCTAGATCAGATTTTAATCTAGACAATATTTTAAAGTCAATAGAGACTGTCTCGCAGACAGGAATTTCAGTTTATGTTCATGTACCTCTAAATATGGATGGAATTGCTTCCTTTGAACAACTTCAAGTTCTATTGAATCGAGTGCAGAAAATGGGTGTAAAAAATGCATTCTATTTTGGACTATACTCTACACCACGCATAGAACAAGATTACGGAAGAATTCATGTTGACCCAGACAAGGTGACTGAAGGTTTTCTTAATGACCACGACTGGACTCTGCAACATACAAACAAGGGAAGACCATATTTTACAAATGGCAGTATGCAGGTGTTTGTTCCAACTAGCAAGGTAACTATTGTGACAGAAACCTGCAAGCAAAACAACTGCGGTGACTACTGCCAGGGTATCTACTCTGCAAATCTTTTCAATGCGCCTGTGCTGATTAGGGCGTGCAAGAGGACTTTTCCTGACCACAGAAACGAATTTCCAATTGAAGAGAGTAAGCTTAGAAATAGGGACCTTGCAGGGGTTGTGGAAACCTGCAGGAAAATGTGGCAGTATG
>JBDRNB010000018.1:0-2028 GCA_043811635.1 Candidatus Aenigmatarchaeota archaeon | reverse complement strand
TATTTATATTCCACACTCCTAAATCCCTCCTGATTGGAGCGGATGAGAATCACATCGTGGAATCAATCGCATGTTAGATGTGTATAATAGTTGCTAATTATATAAACTATGAAGAAAACGTTTTCTAGACGATAAAACTAGAAGATACATCTATAAAAATTGGACAAGTTTTCTACTGAAAATGTTTAACCACAACATCATCAATTTAATAGAAACATCATATCACATCAAAACAGCCCATTTCGAACTATTTGTCCGCTTCCTGACTCTGCAACTATCTTACCTTCATCCATAACCAGTTTCCCATTCACAAAAGTCTTCACTGGCTTACCTTTAACGTGCATTCCATCAAAAGGAGAATACTTTGCTTTCGAGAAGAAAGCTGAAGAGTCTATTGTATATTCTCGTTTCATATCCACAACCACAAGATCGGCCCAATTTCCCTTTTCCAAAAATCCTCTCCCACTTATATTGAATATCTTTGCCGGTTCTTCAGCGGTCAATCTCACAAGCTCCGCAAACGACAAACGATCTTCGTTAACCCGAGTTAAAAGAAGCGAGAGTGTTGTTTCAAGTCCAGGTATACCTGGTTTTGCTTTCCACACAGAAACAACTTTTTTTTCATCAAGGGCGTGGGGTGCATGATCCGAAGATATGACATCAATAAAACCACGCTTAAGGGCACTCCACAAAGCCGAAACATCATCTTGTGTTCGCAGTGGAGGAACAGTAAGAGCAAAATTTCCAGAGAATTTATACTGTTCAGAAGATAAGAACAGATTGTGTGGAGTAACTTCACAGGTCACGGGTAAACCTGCTTTCTTGGCCACTAGAACAGCATTCAATCCCAACGCTGAACTTATGTGACAGAAGTGAACGTGAACTCCAGATTTCTTTACGAGTCGAATGATGTGTTGTATAGACTGAGCCTCGGCTTCAGGAGAGTGAACAGCCATGTAAGCTTCTGTATCGTTCTGTCCCGCCGTTTCCATTTCTTTTCTCCGTTCGTCAATGATTTTCCGATCTTCAGCATGTACTGCAACAGGAACCCCATTCTCTGCAGCCTCTCGAAATGCCGCAAATAGCGATTCGTCATCATCAACATCGATTCCCCCAATTCCATTTGACAGATAAACCTTGAATCCCACCGCTCCTGCTTTGACTACTTCGGCTATTTCTTCTAGTTTCTTGGGAAAAGCCGAGTTGAAGGCAACATTAACCAGCACCTGTTTTTTGGCTATTTTCATCCGTTCTTTAAGGGAAAAAGAGTCCATTGTAACAGGTCTGTTGTTAGGCATGTCAATGACTAATGTTACGCCTCCAGCCGCTGCGGCAGCTGTTCCTGTGAAGAAGTCCTCTTTGTAAGAGAGTTGCTGGTCTCTCAGATGAACATGAGAATCGATTAGTCCAGGAAGAATTATTTGACCATTCAAATTCATTTTTGTCGAAGCGGGTGGAAGGTTTGTATCCCTAGCTATTTTGACTATCTTTCCCTCGTCGATGGCGATTCCTGCTTCAATAATACGCCCTTGGGTAAAGATTTTGGCATTAATGAGGACGACGTCGACGGTCAATCATTCACCTTCAAGGAATTAACTGTATCAAGCTTCTTATAGATTCTTCATGTAAAGTGTAAAGGAGTTACATTCGGTTATCATTCTAGCAAATGGTCCGTTTCAGAAAGGCATCTATCAAAGTTTAGAGACCAATTAGCACCATATGTTGATGGTTGCGATGAAGTTGGGATGTGCCACGAATCATATTACTCGAATTGGAGATATAGAAGAGGTTATGGTCATGATGTCGTCACGGGAGACCATGCATACAAGAAGGTTATTGTCGTCTACAATAGAAATAACTTAGATCTTGGTTGCGGAGAAGGACTCGCTTATTTTGGTCCATTATGTTCTGAACGAGCAAGAGGTATAACCTCAATACTTGCCTCTAAAGATCCATTTGGCACTCTTCGCAGAGAATTGTTCCGTCAATTTCATCGAGATTTTCGGACCAACTTCCGCACCGTTCACA
>JBDRNB010000017.1:0-8746 GCA_043811635.1 Candidatus Aenigmatarchaeota archaeon | reverse complement strand
AAAGGAAATGAATGTTAAACCACTAATTTTCACAAAAGGACATGTAATTGGTGATGATAATCTTGTTAAGAGATATTATTCACGACACGGCATCAATACAGGCGAAGAGCTGATAGAAGAAATAAAGAAATGTGATGCCAGAATTCTTCTCGGATTCAATTCATTTGATACTGACGCCCAAGATAAAATGGTCGGGAATATAAAGGGCTACACACTCAAGAGAAACAGAGCTTTGGAACTTTTAGTTAAAACTGATTTCAATAAACACAATCCAACACACTTGTGCCTTGCCATGAACCCAGTAACTAACCAGAACTATGATGAAATATTCGAAATGTATGTATGGGCGAGAGAAAGAAACCTATATGCCATTGTTACTCCTTCAATGATTGGTGGTAGATGCGCAGAAGAATATGATTGGAAAAAGATTACACCACCAAAAGACAAGTTAGTAGAACTTTATACAAAAATATATAGATACAACATTGAACGAGGTATCCAGACATTAGAGGAAATAAAGAGAGATGGAATATCTTCCTATGCTGGTGGAGTACCCTGTCATCAAGTAGCTTGTGGTATGTATATCGCTTTGAACGGAACTGTTTTGAGATGTCCAGGAGATGATATTACAGTTTTTGGAGATATGAAGGAGAAATCTTTGAAAGACATATGGCTTAATAGTGAAAATTACAAGAAATGGAAAGGGTTGTTCAATTGTGGTTGCCCGCCCAAAGAAGGTAAATCCATACCTAATGGATTATATAAAAAAGTTATTTTTAATTTAGAGAAAAGATGACATAATTTGTCAGTCAAAATCAGATTGCACAAGAAGGTAAACCGCTATCAAGAGAATTCATATTGCCTGTCACAACATACTAAAACTTTATCCCATGCGCCTTCAGGTCTTCTACAAGCTCTTTGTAGCTTTCAAACTTGATTGATGTGATGCCTAGTTTTTCTGCGGCATCTATATTTTTTCCGTAGTTGTCTATGAAAATGACTTCATCCTTTGTAACGCCTGCCTTTTTCAGAGCATAATCAAATATCTCCTTTTCAGGCTTAATCATGCCTACATCACAAGAAAGAACATTCCCATCAAAGATGTCATACAACTTCCATTTCTTTTGCACAAACTTCACTGTTTCCTTATCCACATTAGAAAGAGAAAAAACCTTGTAGTTTTTCTTGAGTTTTTTTATCAATTTCACAACCTCTGGCACAGGGCTTATAATGGTTGTTCGCCATTTCTTCACATAGTCTATTACATCCTTTTCTATATGTGTTTTTTCCAGTATCGCCTTTATCAGTTCCTCCTCTGTTATCTTACCCCTGTTATACTGGTCCCATTCGTCTATATGAAGTATTGACTTGTACAAGGTCTCTGGAGGAAGTTTATGCTTCTTTTCTATCTTCTTGAAAAATGAGAGAAAATCTTCGTAAATTACAACCTCGCCAATATCAAACAGTATAGCCTTTATCATAAAACCACTATTACAGATAATTGGAGATGAACCTATATAAAACAGATGGACCGACCGGGACTCGAACCCGGAGCCTCATGCATGCCGAGCATGCGATCTACCATTGATCTATCGGCCCATGTAAAGAAATATGATGTTCAATAATATATCATTTCTTAGGCCTTAATGACATTATATTTCTTAATAGTTTAACTAATTCTGGATCTTTCATTATGGATTCAGCTCCATATTTACTGGTGAAATAGTGTTCAAGTATCTTATCATTGTTTTCTGACTCATATTCCATTGCCTGCAAAGCCATTTCAAGCCTGTCTATCTGTTTGACAAATAAAGCTTCAGGTGTTTTCTGGTCTTCAAATTCTCTCCATAAAGAATAAATTTCATCGATTCCAGATAATTTTGTTAATTTTTTGACAGCAACTTCTTCTATCCTCTCTCTTTCATCATTTTCTAATCCAATATTTATGTTCTCTTTTCTGAGATTTTCAATCTCTGTTATATTATTTCCATATTCTCTCATAATCTTTACTTTATCTTCTACTATAAGATCTCCTGTTTGCGATTCTCCTAAATCATGAATCAATGCCATTTTAATAGCTTTTAGTAAGTCGACATCTCTAGCATTCTTACCTAGAATAAAAACCATAAGAGCTGTTCTAAAAAGATGATCAGCAATGGTTTCTGAATTCTTGATACCATCGAGTAACCAACCTCCCCTTTTCAGTTTCTTGAGATTCCCAACCTCCATGAAGAATCTTATCATATCCATAAAATCAAAAGTGGGCCGAGCAGGGATCGAACCTGCGACCTTCGCCTCTCCTAAAGCTTTCGCCTTTGTAAGGGCGACGTCATACCACTAGACCACCGGCCCGATAAGAATTCTATATACTTAGTATTAAAAAGATTTCAAACGGCAGCTTAACTTTATTACTGAGTCTAAACAATATTTTATCATGAAAAGTTATCTTTTAATGGGAGTTCTACTCATCATAGTTTCTATTTCAGGTTGTACTACTCTAAATCCAGAAGACCTAGCCTTTGCGAACCCTCTTGTGAAACAGTTTATGGATGATTATCCCAACGCAGAGATACATATAACACATTTCACAGCAGAGCAAAGCGAACAGATACTTGAAAACATATCAGCACAATGTGGAAATCCATTCATAACAGCCAAGGATTATTACAGGGTCACCATAGATGATCCTGACAGCGGACTTGAGGTTGTAGCGTGGATAGACTGGGAGAAGCAGGAGATAGAATGTGCTGTGAAGTATGGAACCGAAGAAGAGAAGACCATATCCAAGCCAGGAGAGCCGATTAAGGAGTGCAAGGCGCACCATGAATACAAGTGTCATGGAAACCACCTCTATTGGTATGATTCCTGCGGCAACAAAGAAGAGAAGAAGGAAGCTTGTAAGCACGGCTGTGAGAATGCAACATGCCAAGGCAAAGACAGTTGTGAAGCCAACGCAGAATTCAAGTGTCATGGGGGACATGTATTCTGGTACGACTCCTGCGGAAACTTGGGATACAAGAAACAGGCATGCGAAAATGGATGCGAAAACGGAGCTTGTACACAAGCACAAAACCAAACAAACTGCACAGTACAGCACGAATACAAATGTTATGAAAATCATGTCTATTGGTATGATTCTTGTGGAAAGAAAGGAGATAAAAAGGAATACTGTAATAACGGATGCGAAGAAGGAGCATGCATAGAAGCAAATGAAACAGAGAATTGCACAGACTCTGATGGAGGCAAGAACTACTTAGAGAAAGGAAATGCAACCAAAGGAACAAGCTCCTTATCAGATCATTGCAATGGCGATGGAACCCTTACAGAGAAGTATTGTGAAGGCAATGAAATAGAGGCTGAAACAGTTTCTTGTGATGAAGGATATGAGTGTGACGATGGTGCATGTGTTCAGGTACAGAATGAAACAAACTGCACAGCACATTTCAAATATGAATGCCGTGACGGTGATTTGTACTGGCTTGACTCCTGCGGTGCAAAGGAAGATATGAAGGAAGACTGTGGATATGGTTGTGAAAGTGGAGCATGCTTAGAATCAAATTGCACAGAGGAAGGCCAATTAATGGTTGTTTATCCAGGTTACGAGTGCTGCGAGGGACTTGTAGCAATATCATCAATAAATGTGACCGTAAACGGAACCTGCGAAGACCCACTCTTGGGTGTCAGTATATGTTCTAACTGCGGCGATGCAGTATGTGATGCGACCTGGGAAAATCTATGCAACTGCCCCGAAGACTGCGCAGAATAAAGGTCAAAATCAATCATTTCTGCTATGTGAATAATCCGAATTTAAATTAGTCTGCCCAATAATATATTGGTGAAATTAGTATAATTATGGAACAGAAAAATTTCCTTTTCGTTTCTTTAGACGCACTCATAAGCGATACAGCATGGCAAACAGCCAAAGAGGGCCATAATGTTTTATACTATATTGAAAATAAAACCGACAAAGATATAGCAGACGGTTTTGTGTCCAAAACAGATGATTGGAAGAAGGAAGTTGACTGGGCCGATGTAATAGTATTTGACGACGTTTTGGGGCAGGGTAAAAAAGCAAAAAAACTGCGCGATAGCGGCCACAAGGTCATAGGTGGAAGCCCGTACACAGATAAGCTGGAAGACGACAGGTCCTTTGGGCAGGAGGCCTTGAAGGAGAACGGCATTTCCATCATCCCTTACCAGAATTTTACGAATTTTGAAGCTGCAATAAGCTTTGTTCAGGACAACCCCGGAAGATATGTCATAAAACCAAGCGGAGAGGCTCAAAACATTAAGAGATTCTTGTTTGTAGGAGAAGAAGACGATGGCAAGGATGTCATACAGGTCCTTGAGGCTTACAGGCAAGCCTGGAGCAAGAAGATAAAGGTGTTCCAGCTTCAGAAGAGGGTCATGGGTGTTGAAGTAGCCATTGGAGCCTTCTTCAATGGAAAGGAATTTATTTACCCTATAAATGTTAATTTCGAACACAAGAAGCTTTTCCCTGGAAACATTGGCCCCTCTACCGGCGAGATGGGTACAAGTATGTTCTGGAGCAGGCCAAATAAGATATTCAACTCAACTCTAAAGAAACTCGAACCTGTACTAAAGGAAGAGGAGTATGTTGGCTATATTGACCTGAATTGCATGGTTAACAACAACGGAATATTTCCCTTAGAGTTTACCTCGCGTTTTGGATATCCAACTATAAGCATACAGCAGGAAGGAATATTAAATCCGATTAGTGAGGTCCTTTATGATATTTCTCATGGAAAGAATTTAAAACTGAAAGCAAGGACAGGGTTCCAGATAGGTGTGAGACTTGTAGTCCCACCGTTCCCGTACAGAGATAAAAAAACATTTGAAGTACACTCAAAAGACACAGTCATACTGTTCAAGAAGGCAGTTAATGGAGGCACGCATAACGGCATACATATAGAGGATGTGAAGCTTGTGAATGGGGAATGGGTTGTCACAGGTTCGTCTGGTGTCGCGCTGATAGTGTGTGGAACAGGCTCGACTATGAAACAGACACAGGACCAAGTTTATAACAGAATAAAAAACATCGTGATACCAAATGTTTATTATAGAAAGGACATCGGTGACAGATGGTTTGATGACAGCGATCGGTTGCATAATTGGGGATATTTAAGAGAATCGTAACATATTAAATCACTTCTTATATAATTAAAAACACGTGCATCATTGGTATAGTGGTAGAACTCTGGCTTCCCAAGCCGGCGACGCGGGTTCGATTCTACCTTTCTTTTGCAAAAGAAAGGTACAGTATCAAAGAAAAGCAGATTGCAAATATATTGATAAAGTATAGCGAAAATCCCGCATGATGCATAAAAAGAAAAGAAAGGATCAGTTCTTTTCTAATTCTTTGATCCTTTCTTCTACACCTTTGGATTCTTTCTCGAGATATTCCTTGTATTCCTTGAGCATCTCTATCTTTTCATCCTTTGTGATGAATTGTCTATAAGTGCAACATCCGTGTCCCATATTAACACCTCCTTAGGTTTTATATCGTACATACGATATATATGTAGAATATATATTTAAACTTATCGGTCACCCGATATAACTAGGATTTCTTTCTCATGACACAAAACAAGGCATTTGGAGATGGCTTAATATATCCCTGATATACAGTATCCTTTACACTCTCAACAACAAAATCAGAGCCAAATTCCCTCTCAATATCCTCTTTAGAGAACCTGTGAGGACCTAAATTATCTTCTTGTTTCACACTGAAACATTTCAAAAACAACATGCCATTATCATTAAGTATTTTTTTTATATTTTTCATGTATGTCTTTCTATCCTCAACATCCAATACATGAAACATTCCCCTATCAAAGATGAAATCAAATCCATTTCTCTCAAGCCTTGTTTCCAATATATTATCAACAACAAAATTAACTTTGCCTGACAGTTTAGTTGCTTTCTGGATTGCGGAGTCAGATATATCAGTTCCTGTTACATCAAACCCCCTTTCAGCTAATTGAATTGCCTGTGTTCCAGGACCTGTTCCCAGATCAAGAAATCTACCACTCTTTATCCCAATTCTCTTCAGAGCTTCCTCTAAATCAGGATCAAGCTCCTTGGTGAACCAAGGCATGCTCTCAATATTCTCATTCTTGTAGAGCTCTTCCCATGTGGGATGTTCAGGTGGTTTAGTCATACACCTTAATTAAGAAGAATACATTTAAATGTATCGGTTGTCCAATATATAACATGCAACACAAGAGACGGGGAAATCATGGCTGTCACTGTGACATGCGTGGAATGCTGTCATTTCTGATATTGTTCATGCTGTCAAAAAAACCAATGCACGGCCAGGAGATAGCAAAGGAGATTGAGAAGAGGAAGGGTGAAAAGCCCAGCCCTGGAACCATCTACCCGGCACTCAAGAACATGAGAGAAGCTGGCCTGATCAAGGAAACAAAAGAGGGTAAGAACATAACATACGAGCTTACTGAGAGGGGAAAGAAGGACTTGAATGTCGCAAAGGCGCATTTCTGCAAGGTATTTAGTGGTGTTTTCATCAAACTATAACTATTAGTTTACTGTAGCCAAATTTGTTTAGTTCAGCTTCTATATCCTCATATTTTTTCCCACACAACATACCACCAGCTATGAATCTTTCCTGTGTTACATCTGCAAGACAGAACTCAGGCATGACGAATTTATTCTTCTCATCCTCTGTTCCAAATTCAAAATCAACTATGACAAGCCCTTCAAGCGGGCCTTGGAAAACATCAATCTCGCAAGCCTTTCCATTCCAGTTGATGTAATATCTCTTCTTCTCCACCTTCTTTCCTTCAACAGAAGACAAAGAAGCAAACTCCTCTTCTGACAAAATTATTGTATGCTCCTTCTGTACAGATGAATCCTCTCCTATGGGAGATTTCTTTGTCATCTCGTATTTATCTCCAATCTTCCTGATTCTCAGTATCGGATGCTCCTGATTTTTAGGTATGTATATATCAATCATATAGGCAGATCTGGCCTTAGTCAGGTCAGGAACCTTCTTGATCAGAAATGTTCTTTCCAATTCGATCATGAATAATATTATTGATCAGATATTTTAAACATTTAAATTAACTATAAAATATGAGAGCCCCAGAAGTTATAGCATTGATAATAGTCATATTCTCCTTCCTCATAACAATCTACTACTATCCACAGTTTCCTGCGGAAGTGGCCTCCCACTGGAATGCAGCAGGTGAGGTTGATGGATATATGTCAAAGTTTTGGGGATTATTCATAACACCACTCATCTCCATTGCTATACTTCTACTACTTATTGGAATACCAAGGATAGACCCACTGAAACAGAATGTCAAAAAATTTAGAACACACTACGACAGGCTTATAATATTGGTTATGGCATTTCTAGTCTACATGCATATTCTGATAATCTACAGCAACCTTGGAATAAACTTCAACATGATACAGATGCTGTCTCCTGCGATCGGTATACTGTTTTATTATTTGGGGTCCATAATGCCAAACCTGAAGAGGAACTGGTTTATAGGTATCAGGACGCCATGGACGCTGAGCAATGACAAAGTATGGGACAAGACGCACAAGACAGGGGCCAAATATTTCAAGATCTCAGGCATCATAGCCATTGTTGGAATCCTAATACCACAGTATGCCATATGGCTGATGATTGTTCCAATCATTCTGGCAGTGATATATACACTTGTCTACTCTTATTTTGCATACCAGAAAGAAGTGAAACGGTAGGGGAGGGAGTTTCGACCGACAAGCCTCGCTTGTCAGAGTTTTCGAACCCTCGAGTGCAATGCACACACGGTTAGCAACCTTACGCGCCTTCACCAAGGCTGTGCGCCTTAAACCGCTCGGCCACCCCACCTCTCATATAAACGTTTTATGCAAAAACGAATGGTCACAGAACGTTTATAAATATTAGTTCTATATTAGATTTATAATAATAAGGTGTTTTCATGGCTATTAAGATTGCTAGTGTTTCTGACACATGGGCAAAAGATGTATTTACCGACAAGGGGTTGTATTGCGGCAAGGTTGAAGACGTAGAATGTGACATGAAAAGGTTCAAGATGAGATCACTTGTCGTAAAGGCAGCAAAGGGTTCTTATTTATCAAAGATGTTAGGTGACAAAAAGGGTATTATCATCCCATTCCCAATGGTAGAGGCAATGGGTGACATAATCATCATAAAACACATCTCAACACCCATAGCAGAAGATACAGTAGAAACAGAATCCCTATCTAAAGATTAGGTATAGACTCAGACAAGACCTTTACCCCGGATTTCTTTACCAGAATCATATCCTCTATTCTACATCCACCTTTATTTGTGTAGACTCCAGGCTCAACAGTTATTACCATGCCTGGTTTTAGTTCATCAACCTTTTCATGCACAGATAAACCAATACCATGCGATACAAAATGTTTTACCTCATGTCGTCTTGACTTCATCATGGATATGTATGCATCCTGCAATTCATCCAGACTCATACCAGTCTCTATTATGTCTATAATCTTTCCCTGGATCTCAGTTATATCTTCATACAATCTCTTCTTGCCAGAACCAATTCCCTTATGAATGGTTCTTGAAATATCAGAGCAGTATCTATTCACCTTAGCTCCCATATCAATAACTGTCAATTCCCCTTTCATAATCTTGGTACTCTTTGGAGTGTAATGTATGAACTGACCGTTTCTTCCTGTTGCAACAATCGTTTTAAATGACCTA
>JBDRNB010000016.1:0-28370 GCA_043811635.1 Candidatus Aenigmatarchaeota archaeon | reverse complement strand
TCACCATTCTCGTCATAAACCTGGACTGTGAAATTAAATAACTGGCCCCAGTCAAAATCCGCCATGAGTGTGTCGTTTTGTATTTTAGCCGGATTATTGTCCCTGACCTTTACAAATAGCTCCTGGGTTTCCTGTTGATCTGCAAGCCATGCCCACTTGTAACAAACTTCTACAACACATAACCATTCACCTGGAGCTCTGTTACCTGTCATTCTAAGGGTGAGATTGTTTGCAACTGTCTTGTATTGGCTTCCGTTGAAGTCGTCAGGGGATGTTGCTTCATAGATAAGCGGACTTCCAATACCTATATCAGGGGGGTTATGGTAATACCATGCAGTATATTTTCCTGTGACAGTATCATTATATAACTCAGCTCTACCCCAGTCTGTATTATCCCAGTTGCCTGAATTTCCTAAACAAGTGGCTGATGTTGCAGCACCGCCTGAGAGTTTTGTGTATGTAACATAGCCGCTGTCTGGCATTCCTGCAGGCTTTGTGAAAGTATGGTTCCAGTCCTCTGTGTTTGAACCGTCAGCGCTATAAGTTGTAGCATCGCAGTACTCCGTGGCTCCTGTTGTAGGCACATCAAAGTTTGTTGCAGTTGCTTTTATTTTGATTTCTGTGTCGTTTCTGGAACAGTTCAGAGTGAAGTACAGGTAAGTTTCAGCTCCTACAACTAGATTCTCGGGAAGAGTCCAGTTTATTGTATGTTCAGATGAATCCCAATCTCCAGTGCCTGCATCATATAAGTCACAGGTATCATCTAATGACCAGTTCTGGTTCAGATAGTCCTTGAGTCTTTTAAATACCTGGATTGTTATGTTTGTTCCATATGTAGTTGCTGTTGCTTTACCTGTGTTTTTCACAGTTAGATTGTATACATATGTCTTGTTTGGTTTTACTATTCTGTCAAATGACGCATTACCAACAGTGAGATTAAATTCGAAATGAGATATGGCGCTTGACTCAGAATATAGTGACCACTGTTCATCTTCCTCAGATGTAAATTCATTTGAACTTGTGTCGTACCACATACTCTGCCATTTTCCCAGGTTGCCTGTGGTAGTTGATGTGGATGATAACTTGTAATCTACTATGAAGAATTCGTTTATCGCGAGTCGTGATATGTTCCATACGATTCTAGTAGAGGAATCTGACAGGGTCGTAATGTTTATTGCCCCCTGACCAAATGTATAAGCAGAATCTACACTGAAACTTGGGTTCACAGTCTCATTGAACTGTATGTTTTCCGCAATCTCGCAACCATAGTTATGTATGACAAATCTTGGGTATATTGCTGTAGTGGTGCCCACCTTTGACGGAGATTCTCTTGTTATCTTTATCAGAGGGCCAGGAATCTTGAATGTCAAAGAACCATTTCTTACCTTGAAATCACCATTGCCATTTGTATAGTTTACAGAAATATTCAATACATAATCCTGTCCTGCAGAAGGTGTTGTTAAAGAGAAGTTTGTCATGTTGCTTGAGAATGATGGTATTCTAACAACCCTTACTTCTGGTGTAAACCCAAAGTCAGAGTCCTCATAGGCTGTGACATTTGCTATAATTTCCACAGGCCAATTATTAGAAAGTGTCACATTCATCACAAATGGCATGTTTAGGCACTGACCAACAGGATATGATGGATTGATAGATATTGTTCGTATATTGAATGATTTGTGTTCAGTTCTGTTGTTATTTCCCCCATTCCAATATACATAAGCAGTTGCATTGAAGGAGCCTGAAAGACCTGTTGTGCTCAGGTTCGTTAGATTTGCATCCATTTGGACATCAGCTTCATAATTCAGATTATATACAGATTCGTTGTACACCAGATTGAAACTAGAATCGTATATGGTCAGTGTTACATTGACTGGATTTAGACCTGTGCCAGCCTCCTCCCTTAAAGTTACATTAAAGCTTACATTTGATCCTTCTGAAATATCTGTTGTAGGAACTCCCTTTACAAGAGGAACAATATCCAACACAGTCATATCATCTGTTTGTACACTCTTGTAGGCGAAATCAACAAGCATGTAATCTCCGTCAGCGCTTCCCACCGTAGTTAATGCTGCTCCGCCTTCTGTATCCTGCCATCCATGTGTCTGGTTGTATTTCTTAACCCAGATGTCATTTGCATTGTCAACAAGTATGTACAGCAATTCTTCAGCTGTCTCTCCACCTCCAATCATTCTTATGTTTTCGAAATCTGTTGTTCCTGGTGTTCCTGAAGTCCAAGTGCCTACGGCAGCATCAAATGTGCTATCTGATGAATTGTAGTGGAAATATCTGACTGTTACAACATTGGCGTCTGCATATGCAAACATACCTATGTCAGACGTTCCGACCCAGCCAGTTGCGACATACATGTGGCTGTTGACTTCATCCGTCTCTGTTCCTCCATCTGAAGCTGAAAAAACAGCCCATGTATCACCGTCCCATGCACCGGCATGAATGTCATCAGCGGGTGCGTCTCTCTGTGCTCCTAGTATTATATCCTCTCCTGGCTTTGCTGAAATATCGATTTGATCTCCATCATCAAGCCACGTTGCAACTTCTCCGTAAGTGACGCTGCAATCGCTTGTATCAATTTCTGCATGCTCTAGGTTGCCATCACTCTCAGCTGAATTATCAAATAATACAACAAGATCGCCTGAGTTCTCGAATGCAGCATCAAATTGTTTGAAATCGTTTGAAAAAACAGAAGCTGATATAGGAACTGAAGGCTCGCAGAGCCATTCTGTTCCATTCCATATAATGAAGCTTAAAGCTGGATCCGAGTCTGTCCAGAACACAGCAAGCTGATCTGAATTCGGATCTTCTACCACTTCTATATGTGCAACCGGGCTTGTTGTTAGTGTCTGTGGTACAGAGGATTCAGATTCCCAGACGCGGGTTCCCCTTTCCATAATTCTGTATTTTGGTATTGGTGTTCCGTCTGAATAGACGACCATTGCCTGTCCTGATAATTGTTCATACTCCACGTCAAATGATCTATTTGTTGTTGGTGATTCTGTTTCCACTTCTGTGAGCTGATCAAATCCTGTTCCGTTATATGTCTGTAGATTGATGTCCCCAGCATCATCTGCAGTGCCGATTATGAATTCTTCATAGAATTTAGGCGAACTCCTTACATGCGTCCATCTTATCTCTCCACCAACATCATTCGCGCTCGCCTCGCCACTCCATTCGTCTCCATTCCAGAACCTGTATCTTGGCGCGTTGTCTATAGTGGTTCCATATGCTATCAAACCTATATCATCCGCAGGGTCAACTGCCAACAGCCATTCCCTCCCCTCTTCATATGAATGTGTGCCTGTCGGGGTATCATAAATTATTTCAACTTTACCAACTCTGTACAGCCAAGGCCAGTTCCATGGTATTTGTGCTGAATAGGATGCATCTATATCTTCTGTGATGTTTTCCCAGATGAGCAAGATCTCAGTTTCGTTTTCTATTATTGTTGCGTTGTTGGTCGATACTATGCTGAAGTCACTTGGAAGATGCTCTATTACTGTGAACTCATCCACGCCATCTATGTTAGGATATATATAGAATGTGGTTTCAAATTCATCGAATCTTGGATCCAATGTCATTACAGTGTCTCTCAATATCTCGAAGTCATAAGATTCTTGAACAAGGAAGTATGAGTCTATGCTAACCTCATGCCCGAGAAGGAGTGTTTTTGCAGACATTGTGTATGTTCCTTCAACTGTTGTTTCGAATTCTGCAAAGTATTCTCCTCTTTTACCCTCTGTGATTGTATTATTTCCTGTCCAGAATGTGTATGACTTATTATCAGGATCTGTCACTGTTAACAAGACATCCATACCTGCAGATGGCGTTCCATTTTCATTCAATACAATCATTCCAATTTTTAGTATTTCTTCTGGGTAGAAAATTGATTTTCCAAGTGTGCATTTTTGGCACGATATTGCCAATGTATTAACTGAAATAAGTCCCCAAGTGAATTGCTTTTCTAAGGAGATATTATTTTTTTCTACTATCAATTTGTAGGTCCCTGGTTTGAATCCCCTCTTAGCTAGGCTCAAAGAGTAGCCATATTCTCTGTTTTGAACATCGTATTCAATTCCAGGATCGTTTCCATTCAGATCTGTTATCTTAATTGTTATGTTTATCTCGTTTGTCTTGTTTATCAGGTATGTCTGATTGGACAATGTTGGCACATTCCAAACAAACAAATCATTAATCCCATTACCATCAGAATCTTCATATCTTGCTTGATGAGCATCATCATAGGTTACCCGGGTTATATCTTCAAACAATTCAGTGCTTCCTCCCACCCAGAAGATGTCTGTCTGTTCTCCTGTATAGATGTCAAAAACTGGTATCTCATCTCCTGCAAATGATTCCTTGTTCTTTATCTCTATTTCGCTTTCTATTTCAGGTATTGGAATACTTGCTTCAACATTCGTGTAATGCAATTCTTCATTATGTGATATTGTTACTATCTTCCCCTCAGGTGTTTCCTGCTCTACTTTTTCTGGAGCAGCTGTGTAGAACTCAATCTGATATTTCTCCTTCTCTTTTGCCTTGATCTTGTCCTTCAGCTTTCCTTCCTTGATCTCAATGGCAACAGCACTCGCTATTTTGTTGCTTTTGGGTATCCTCTTTATTTTGATGTCTTCAGCTGACTCTGGAAGCTCAACCTCAATCTCTATGTCCTCCACTTCAACATCATTTGGATTGAATACCTCAATCGTCTTGTACCATGGAACAAGCTGGTTGATTTTGGCTTCGCCCTGGATTAAACCAAGATCTGTTATTGTGAGATTTGTTAGATTCCCTGTTATATTGGTGTCATTTATCTCACATGCTGCGACAGCAGTGAATTCATCATAATCATTTGCATTTTCACTCTCAACAAGGATCTGACCTACATACTTTCCGCATTCTATTGGCTGGAACTCGAATGTTGTTTGTGTTAGTATATCCTCTACAAGTATAATATCTTCTTCGTATGTCTGAATTGAGAGGTTGATTGAGACTGTGGCTGATGTGTTGAAATTGGAAAGTATATTCACGCCGATCTCAAAGCTCTCGTTTATGACTTTTGGAACATCTATGCTCTCGATGCTGATGATATATGTTTCGTTAATGGTCTCATTTATTGGTTTTGTGATGTTAATTGGCTCTGTCTCGTTCACAGGTTCTGTTTCATTCACGGGCTCTGTCTCGTTTTCCGGTATCCCTGATATGAACTCGTCCACTGATGGATTGTAATAGGCATCTGGATTTCCATCGAATACAGCCCTTATCACGTTCAGGCCGCTCTGCTTTTGCAGAATGAATTCGATTGCCCCATATTCGTCTGTGTCCTGAACCAGTCTCTTCTCACCATTTAGATAGATCTTGATAATCTCACTAGATAGTGGGTCGCCATTGTCAAGAACTAGCTGTGCTTTTCCTATGAATGTGTCATTTGTCTCGTTGATGTCTAGAATAATCTCTGTGTTTGCCCAGACCTCGATGTCCTTGGTTTTGTATACAATTCTATTAAGATCCTTTCCTATATTCAGGCCTGTAATACTATCATTGGTGAATGTCTGATTAACTGTCTGTGCTATGGCAACAGTGGATATCAGGGCGAGGAACACAATTGCAACAAGCATCTCTGCTTGTGCTGTGTGTGAGCTCTTCAGTCTCTTTGAAATTGCGAATCCAGATCCTGTGATGCCAAGGAAAACAAGGCCGTAAATGCCTAAAAACGCTAGCAGTCCAGCTTGCAGAAAGAAAAAGGTGAGTAGGAAGAGCTCGAAGATATGTGCCTGTGATTTTTCCTTACTCATAGCTCACCCTTACTCTTAACTTAGACTTTCCAAGGTCTGCATCCAAGGAAACAAACACCTCTATAATTGATTCACAGAAAGAGTTCGGTTGTATCTCACCACAGCCATGCTCTTCAAAACCACTCAGTATTGAGAACCCCTGTGGAAGGTCCCACGTTATTATCACGTTCTCTGCATCCCCTAAACCGCTGTTGGTAACAATTGATGTAGCTGTGAATGACTCTCCTCTTGTGATCTTGTCTTGTGAATCTATACCAACAGCAAGTGCAGGGAAATCTGGTATCGGTCTCGCTATCTTTGGCGGTATAACTGGTTCTGGTATTCCCGGTGTTTCTGTATCGTTTTCTGGTTGCGTTTCGTTTTCTGGTGTTTCTATTGTTACGTTTTCGTATGTCTCGTTTTCTGGCAATTCTATGGTTATGTTTTCTATTGGTGTTTCTGTATCGTTGATTGTCTCATTAATCGGCTCTGTCTCGTTTTCTGGTAGTTCTATGGTTATGTTCGCTTGTGTCTCATTTTCTGGTTGTGTTATGTTTTCTGGTATTTCTATTGTAGTGTTTTCTGGCTCTGTCTCATTTTCCCCTTGAGATGGGCTTTCTGGTAATTCAACATTCTCGGTTTCATTCTCTGGCTGCTCAAATGGAGGTTGAAGCTCTTGCATCTGATCAGGTGACGTGTCAGTAGAATTCTGAGATTCTATGAGGGTTTTTGGCTGTCCGACATTCCCTGTGATTGAAGAAAAAGATTCGTTGAAATCTGTATGTTGTGCAATGATAATAGTTATGGGGGTTGCCATAAGTAGCATGAGAACGACAAGAAATAGGCTGAATAACTTGGAATTACTCCTCAAACTACTCTTCATTCCACGAGAACTATCTATATTAGCAACCCTCATATATAGCGCGCCTTAAACAACTGTATATTCGTCGAAGGATATAATCTTTGAGGGATTTTTCAGGCCTGAAAAGACCTTAGAAGTCTTCTTTTAGTTCACTATTGTTCCTAATAAGTTTATTTGATCTGAGAAATGATTTGAAGCCTTTTCACGAATGGAGTAATCTTATAAAGAATGTAAAAATAAGATAATAGAGGAGAAGTTCTTGACAAGTCGACATTAATTTAAATCTGTCGACGAACATATATGTATCATTATGGGAAAGGAAAATTCTGCCAAGAAAACGGATTTGGTCACGCTGCTTGAGATAAAGCATGCTATAGAAAAGAGCTCTCTTAGTCTTCCTCAGAACAGGGTAGAGTATATGAATAGGATACACACAGACATTGAGGCCCTGAGCGAGAAGTTTGACGAGCTGAAGGAGTTTGTTGTAGGTATTAAGAAGAAGGGAGAGAGCCCTAAGAAGATAAGAACAAAAAGAGAAATTATAAACCTTCTCAAGAAGCATAAGAAGCTTGGACCTGTTCAACTTGCAAAGCTTATTGACCTTTCAAGGGTTCGCGCAAACGAGTATCTACGGGAGCTTGAGCTAGAGAGCATTGTGAAGGGTGTTAAGGTTGGTAGAAACAGATTCTACATGCTAGAAGGAGATATTGGTAAGTCTATTGTTAATGTTCATTCTGAAGAATCAATGGAATAGTCTTCTTATTCTGTAGAATCTTGGCGGTGAATAATTCCTTCCAACCACTGCAGCTCCAATCCTTCTGAACTCTATGGATGAGTTTGAAAAGGGCTTGTACAAAGTAACAGGAAGCCTCTGGTGCAATCCTCTTTTAACATTCTTGTCATCTGGCACTATTCCTAGTATTGGAACCTTGCATGCATCCTCTATATGTTTTATATCCAGTTCGTGTTTTTTCTGAACCCGGTTTATTATCATGCTTATTGATCTCTTGTCCATATCATTTGCAATCTGTATAATCTTCATTGCATCTGTGACAGCCGGTATGTCTGGACTTGTAACAATAATGATCTCATCGCATATCTCTAGCAAGGCAAGTGCATTTCCTTCTGAACCTGATGGCCCGTCGAATAAAACTAGATTGTTTATGTCATCGAGAGATTCCTTGAAATATTTGTTGTCGTACTCAAAGTTTCTAAGCGCTATGGAGCCTGGTATGAATCTCAATCCTGAATTATGAATGCTAATTGCTTCCAGAGGACTTATTCTTCTTTCTAACACATCTTGCACAGTTGTGTGGAAATCGTGCAGTCCCAAATGCAAGGCCATGTTTGGATGTTTCAAGTCACAATCCATCAGGACAATCTTGTCACCAAACTCATGGATTGCTAAGCCGATGTTAAGGGCGCACACTGTTTTCCCGACTCCTCCCTTTCCAGAGAAAACACCAATTACCTTTTTCATATATATTCCCTTATCTAAATTTGGCTGATCCAAATATTACATGTTTTTATTGGATTTAGTATATAAAAATAGTCGGCCGACGACTTGAGACAATTTTTGTTACTATATTACCTAATTATATGGGCAATTTACCTTAATCAACGATCTTCCACTTCAAACCGTAGTATATCAAGCCGTCTGGATTGTCTTCGTGCATCTTTCTGAAGACTGTTTTTACCTTTTTTCCAACCTCAACATTCTGCACATTACCTACAATCTGTCCTTCAACATTTGGTCCTTCTATTAGTTTTATCATTCCAACTGCAAATGGTGTGTAGGCCTCAAATCCTTCTGGGGCAACTCTTATAATTGTAAAGGATGTTATCTCTCCTTCTCCTGAAAACTGAAAGTCCTCCATCTTTCCTTTGCTTCTACATTCTGAACATAGGGGTCTTGGTGGAAAATAAAGAGAACTGCAATTGACGCACTTTGTTCCAACTAATCCATATTTGGCTTTCTTCAGTCTCCAGAACATTGGAACAGATGATCTACCAGGCATATCTACTCCTTACCGAATATGTGAACAATGGCTGTTGCTCCGGTTCCTCCTATATTATGAGTGAGTCCTATCCTTGCATCCTTTACCTGATTGAAGGCGTCTCCTCTAAGCTGTCTTGTTATTTCTATGATCTGCTTTATTCCTGTCGCACCGACAGGATGTCCCAGCTTCAGTCCGCCATCTGGGTTGACTGGTATTCTTCCTCCGACTTCCACTTCTTTGTTTATCAAGAGATCCTTACCTTTACCTCTCTCTGCAAATCCCAGATCTTCATATGCAATTATCTCTTCTATGCTAAAGCAATCATGAACCTCTGCCACATCTATGTCTTCAGGTCTAAGCCCTGCTTTTTCATACGCATTTCTTGCTGCTATCTGGCTTGATACGATCTCTGTGATGCTCTTTCTATTATGCAGTGCCAGTGTATCGCTTGCATGACCTGAACCCAGAATCCAAGCTGGATTCTCGAATCTCTTTGCCACATCTTCTGATGCAAGTATCAGTGCAGCAGATCCATCTGTTATTGGAGAACAATCAAGTAATCTCAAAGGATCTGCTATCAGAGCAGATTTCAAAACCTGCTCTATTGTAACTTCGTAGTTGAATTGAGCATATGGATTATTTAGGCCGTGTTTATGGTTTTTCACAGGAACCAAGGACAACTCATCTCTTGTAAGGCCGTATTTGTTCATATATGCCCTGGCCATCATTGCATACAGGCCAGTGAATGTGAGTCCTATGGACGATTCCCATTCACTATCACCAGCTCCCATCAGAGCTGCTATTGCTCCTGTTCCCTTTATGTCAGTCATCTTCTCTGTTCCGCCAACCATGACAATGTCATACTCTCCTGACAGTATGGACAAATATGCCTTTCTGAATGCCAGGGATCCTGAGGCACAAGCTGCCTCGCATCTTGTTGCAGGTATTGGAAGCAGGCCTGCTTGATCTGCTGCCAGTACGGCAAGATGTTCTTGTCCAACAAACCTGCCTGCGGACATGTTTCCAATATATAGGGCCTGTATGTCCTTTCCTTCTAGTTTAGCATCACGCAAAGCTGAGGCTCCAGCTTCCATGGACAAGTCCCTGATGGATTTGTCCCAGTGCTCATCCTGCTTTGTCATACCAACGCCAACAACAGCTACTCTTTTCATCTTCCAAATCTCCTTCCATAATCTACTTCATCAAAAATTTCTCCATCTAAAACCAGATGTATTATATTTGGTCCGAACTCTTCCCTGAATGGTGTTATCTGTGAATAAAGGAATCTTCTTTTTTCAAAAGGTGTTAAATACCTATTACCAGTATTGAATGAAAAAGATCCTACCGCATCATTTTTATGAATATTTACAATAAGTGAATCTTCATAACAATGTAAAGTTATTTCTCCATTTCGAGGGTTCCAGCCTATCTGTTTTTTAACATAATCCGTTACCCTTGTGTCCATCTGTCTGTCCATACTATCCTTTTAACTTCCCCCTGAGTCTTGCATATGTTCCGTAATCTATGTTCTGCTTGTCCTTTATGTAATCCTCTATTCGTGGGGTCTTGCCACGTGATGAGGTGATCTTGTCTGTTATTGTGAAGCAGAATGAGTCAGAGCCTGCACCTGAGCCATATGATGTGACAAGTATCTTGTCTCCTGGGCTTGCTATATCCAGAATAGCTGCCAGGCCAAGGAGGCTAGAGCCTGAATAGGTGTTTCCAATCCTCTTCACAACCAGGCCTGGTTCTATCTGCTCTTTTGTGAATCCAAGTTTCTTGGCTGCTGTTTCTGGAAACTTTCCATTAGGCATATGAAAAACCGCATACTTGAAGTCCTTTGGCTGCATAGATGTCCTTTCAAGCAGGGTTTTAGTGGCCTTTAAAACATGCAAAAAATATGCTGGCTTTCCTGTGAACCTTGCGCCGTGCCGCGGGTAGGCTTCTCCTTCCCTTCTCCAGAAATCGCTTGTATCTGTCGTGTATGAATACATGTTATCTAATGTCGCTATGGGATCTTTTCCTATTATGAATGCTGCTGCTCCTGCTGATGCAGTATACTCTAAGGCATCGCCTGGCCTTCCCTGTGAGGTGTCCCCTCCTATGGCCATCCCATATTCTATCTGTTCTGATTTCACAAGGCCGTAGCAGCATTGTATTGCAGCGGTTCCTGCCTTGCAGGCAAACTCGAAATCTGCAACCATTAGATCAGGACCGATATCAAGAGCATCTGCAACCACTGTTCCAGATGGCTTAACAACATAAGGGTGTGATTCTGACCCTATGAACAGGGCTCCTATCTTCTTTGGATCTACTCCTGCCATTAACAAAGCGTTCTTTCCAGCCTCAACGCTTAGTGTTATTGTGTCCTCATCCATTTCTGGAACGCTCTTTTCCTCTATTCTAAGGCCGTTCTTTATGTTGTTATGATCCTCTCCCCAGACCCGCGCTATCTCCTCTACTGAAATGCGAAGCCTGGGTATATATGCCCCGTAACTTACAATTCCTGTATCCATATCAACCAGTTAAGTTTTGAACGCCAAACATTTTTAAATATGCGACTGAATATACGCTAATTGTACGCTTAATTATATAAAGGGGAACGTGATATTGATATTATGGAAGAACATACAAGGAACAAGATAATGGCAGCTATTATTGGGATAGTCATGCTTGCTTCAATGGCTGGATTTGCAGGCCTCCAGCTTATGGGAAGAAGCTCCCAAGAGATTGGAGATGATCAAACAGTTCAGATACCCACAGTTGTCTACAGGGATCTTGATAGGGGCGAAGTATTGTATATACTTCAGAACGGCATGGTTCTTATGCAATATATATACGAAGAGGATTGTGAGAGCTGCCTTGAGGATAAGCAGCTACTGGAGAATGTTGCAAACAGATATCAAGGTTACATGGTGCTTCAGGCTGTTGTAGGCAATGATACTTCCTTAAGAATGACAGGGATTGGAGGCAGTGTTACTGAGATTGAGGATGATGTAACAGAGGAACTGATCACAGATAAATTCTGTACAATCTCGCCTGTGAAGCCAAGGGAATGCCTGCTTAGGGAGTTTGAATAGTATGATTGAGCTAGGATCTTTGACTGATATATTTGGAAGCCAGCTGTATTTTGGAAGCACAATAGCACAGTATGCGTTCTTTTTCATTACTATCATAGTCTTCGTGATAATCGCAAAAATCATCTACTATATATTCAAAAATTATGTATCGAAGATAACAGCAAAAACAAAGACCAGGATGGATGATATTATTATTCAACTGATACAAAAACCTCTGATTGGAGGATTGTTTATTGCAGGCCTTCTTGTTGGAATGCAATTTCTCACATTGACTCCAGAAATAGCATCTTTTGCGTCCAGTGTGATTGGGATACTGATCACACTGCTCATCATGTATGTGATTATAAAGGTGATTGATGTTGTGATAAGGGAGTGTATTGGGACGGTTGCAAGCAAGAGCGACACAAAGCTTGATGATCAGCTTGTCCCTCTTCTGAGCAAGCTTGCGAAATTCGCTGTAATAGCATTGTTCCTGATCATAATACTCGACAACTTCGGGTATGATGTGACAGCTCTTATAGCTGGCCTTGGTGTTGGTGGGCTTGCATTTGCATTCGCTGCAAAAGAGACCATATCAGACGCTTTTGGCGGCTTCTCAATCATCACTTCGCAGCCGTTCAAGGTCGGGGATGCTGTGAATGTGGAAAATGTCTCAGGTGTTGTGGAAGAGATTGGTGTGAGGCATACCAGGATAAGAAACTGGGATAAGAGGCTTGTTACAATACCAAATAGCAAGGTGGCCAATAGCATCATAGAGAACATAGCTTCAGCCCCTTTAAGAAAATACATGTTCAGCCTTGGAGTCACATACAACACCCCGCCCAAGAAGCTGAAGAAGGGAATGGAGATCGTGAAGAAGATTATAAATTTAAGAGACGACTGCGAGAATGATCCAAGCGTGACGCTCTCTGAGTTCAAGGACTTCAGCCTGAACATTCTTGTTATCTGCTTTATCAAAGACACGTCAAGGTGGAGAGATATCCAAGGTGAAATCAACATGAAGATCCTCGAAGAATTCGAGAAGGCAAAGATAGAATTCGCATTCCCGACGCAGACTGTTTATATGAAGAAGTAGATATTTAAATCTCTCTTATCTTATATTATTTTGTACGTTCAGGTGATCATGAGTATATTATTCAATCGAAGAAGGGATTTGTTTCCATATACTCTTATTATTATCCTAGCTTTCTTCAATATAGTGCTGCTTTACAACTCCCTTTTTATAGGCAGCTCTGTGTATAGTTCTACCGTACTTCTTGATTCAAAGGATCAGAATTATGATTTTTTAAGTCCTTATATAGCGGATTTGACAACTAAGGAATTCCTAGAGGAACAAAAGGAGATAGCTGTGTATTATAAACCTCTAAGAATATTGGTAGCGGACATTCTAGAAGAAAAAACTGAAGGAGATTATGGGTTTTATTTTGAGGATCTTAATTCTGGCGCATGGATTGGTATAAATGAAAAGGAAAAATTCAATCCCGGAAGTCTTATTAAAGTGACCACAATAGCATCCATACTCAAAAAGGTGGAAAATGGGGATCTGAATTTGGATGATAAATTGGAAGTGCTGCCAGAAGACTTGGACTATAATTTCGGTGACCTCGCATTAAGAGGAGCAGGCAGGGCATTAACAGTAGATGAACTAATAGAAATGACTGCAAAAGAATCGGATAACACAGCTTCGAATGTATTGAAAAGGATTGTTACTATAGATGATTTGGTCGAAGCATCACTTTCCATGGGACTGCCTCTGAGAACGTTCTTCAAAACTGACTCACAAGAAGCCAATTTGATATCTCCAAAAGAATATTCCAATGCATTTCGTTCTCTGTATTTGTCCAGTTATCTTAGGAGGCCCTTTTCCCAGATGTTGCTATCTGACCTCTCTGATACTATATTCAATAGCCAATTGAAAGCAGGCATACCATCGAATGTAAAGGTTGCTCATAAAATAGGAATTGAAGAGAAGACTGGAAGCTACCATGACTGTGGCATAGTTTACTCAAATAAGTATTATCTGATATGTATAATGAGCAAGAATACAAACGAGGCCGAAGCAAATAGAATCATAAGCAAGATATCTCAGACTGTGTACAATTATGTGACCAATAATTAGTATGTTTCCCTTTCTTTGCCTGTAATTCGTTCTGGTTTTTTTCCAAAGGCATACGCCTCGTGTTTTGTGAAGAACCATTTGTGGAAGCCTTGTAGTGTCTTGATGTTCTTTTCTGCATTGAGCAGTTTTTTGATGCTCTGCCTCTCCCTTTCCATTCGTGGGTTCAGTATATCAGGATCTATTCCTTCATCAGATACTGACATGAAGTCAAGATTGTATTCAATTAGTGTTGGTGTCAAGTTGTAGACCCATCTGAAGGCCTCCATGCTGCGTGGCATGTGAAACTCAGATGTTATGATCAGTATGTTTTTCAGTCTCATGGGCTCCACGTGTATCATCCTCGAGAAGTATGCATTGCCTATGGTGTCAAATGACATGTTTTCTAAAAGTATATTCTGAGATGGTATTCCCTTCTTTTCCAGATAACGTGCCATGGGAATGCATTCATCTACTGGAAATCCTTTATTATCTAGCATCTGCGGCTTGTGCACGGTTCCTCTTGTGCATGTCATTACATACTCCTTGCCTGTGTACTCTTCTAATGCCTTGTCAAGTCTTTTTTTAACCCATTTATGTGGGGATCCATCTGAATCAAGACCGCCACCTAAAATAATAATAACATCGATCATGTCACACCCTGATATTCTCTATTATCTTCAGTAGTTTGGAGACTTCGATCTTTCCCTGTGCGAAATGCTTTCTGCCGCCGCCTGTCCCACCTGCTTGTTTGGTGATGATCTCCAGAACCTGGCTTGCGTCCTTTGTATCTGTTCTGCAGATGATGTCTCCTATGTGATTGGCAAGCACTATGGTTATATCTGGGTGTCCCTTGATCAGGGAGTCTGCAGTGCTGATCAATTCCTTTCTGTCACCCTGTATCATCTCCACGATCTGCTTGTCCTTGATCTTTTCCTCTAGCTTTTCCGCAACCTTACCTGATACCTCCTTGGTAAGATTTTCTGTCTCCTTCCTCTGCTCCTTCCACAACTCAAACAGATAATTACATGCATCCTCTAACGTGTCTGCCTTTCTCTTTTCAAGTGTTTTGGATGATACACCAACCTGCTTGTTCATCAGGTCTAAGTTATTCCTCTGCTCAAGTATGTCCACATAGAATTTCGTGATTGTCTTCTCGAGCTTGTCCACTGAGACTGAGAACAGACGTGCGCATTTCTGCAGTTCCTTGAATGCGATCTCCCTTGTAAGCTTCTTGGAGAATTTCTCAGAGAATTTTATGATCTCAAGCTTCTTTATTATCTCAACTATGTTGTTTGCTATCGCGAATGTGTGATCGAGATATGCATCTGCTGCCGCGCCAGCCTTGATTGTTATTCTATTTATCCCATCCTGTATTCGCTCTGAACCTATGATTATCATTTGCTCTATATCTCCTGTGTTGTGTACATGTATTCCTCCACATGCTTCCACATCTGTTCCTGGTATCTCCAATACACGTATCTCATTTCCAGGAACAACCCCTCCCTGGTATAAGGCAAGTCCATGCTTGCCTTCTGCTTCTCCTCTTGGAAGCCATGCTGAAGTTGTGGGTATCTTCTTCTTTATTATATTGTTTGCCTCCTCCTCTATCTTGTCCAGCTCTTCTTGTGCAAGCGGCTTGTAGTGTGTGATGTCCAGGTGTGCCTTTTCAACAGTCTTCTCTGCACCAGCCTGCCAGACATGACTGCCTAGGATCTTCTTTGTGACTCCGTTAAGTAGGTGAATAGCTGTGTGGTGCTGCATAAGCTGCTTTCTTCTATGCCAGTCTATCTTTCCTGAAACAATCTCTCCAGCCTTGAAGTTTGGCTTCTCAACATCATGTACAAACACATTCCCAATCTTCTCCACATTATATACCTTCTTTCCGTTGAGCGTTCCCTGATCGCAATCCTGGCCTCCTGAACGCGCGTAGAACAAGGTCTTGTCCAAAATCACATGCTTTTTGTCTATCACCTTCAGAATCTTTGCTGTGAACTCTTTTTTATCAGGTTGTTTGTAGAATAAGATTTCTGTCGGCTCCATTACCCCTATGTCAATCTTGCTTTTCTTCTCCTTTATAGATTCATGCCCCGCTGTTAGTTTTGAGTACAGGGAGCCTGGTATTGGAACATCTGCTTCCTTTGATATGATCTCAGGTGATATCCCATGGGATTCATAAAGCTCTATGAACTTCTTTTCTGTGATCTCCTGCTTCTTCTGCAGAAGCTTTGCGATTATGTTTTTTCCATTCTCTATTGTTGAATCATACTTCTGTTTCTCTATCTCCAGTATCTTCTTCACATTCTCAAGCGATTCTGTCAGTTCAGGGAATATGGGTTTCAGGAATTTTGCATGCTCTTCTGCAACATTGTACAGATCAATATTCAGCTTGTATTCATCTATGAATGAAAGAGCTCTTCTAAGTATGACCCTCAGGTTGTATCCTCCTCCAATATTCGATGGTATGCCTCCATCTGTTATGGCGAAGAGTAGCGTTCTTATATGGTCTGCTATTGCATAAACAGCAGTCATTGGATTTATTCTGTCATTCATCTCCTTCAAGGAGATGCCTAGAGCGTCTGCTATCTTCTTCTTTGCCTTTTCAGGGTCATTGATCTCTGATATGTCAAGTGCTCCAGCAAGCTCTGAGTATTTTGAGAATAAGCCAGGCTTGAGCTCTATTCCACAGCTCTTCTTCATTCGGTCTATCATTGGTCCGAATGTGGATTCATACATGGTATTGGTTCCGTTTGAAAACCAAACCAGCCTATTTAATCCCCAACCGGTATCTATTACCTTTATTGGAAGCTCTTTGAAAGTAGAATTACTAGGCTGAAATTGCATAAAAACATGGTTTACAAGTTCTAACCCTTTACTAAAGGTTTCAATAGATGGGCCAAAGGCTCCTGGCATTGACCACATGTCCTCTGCGTATATCAATTCGTTTTGTGGTATGCCCATCACACCAACAAGAAAATTGAAATTAAGCTCCATGCATCTGTCTTTGAAGTATCCTTCCTTTGGGTAGTTGAATGCATGCTGTCCAGGCATGACAAAGGATGTGAGATGTCTTCCACTTACTCCTACCGATGCTATGTCATTGAATCTCAGGCATACCTGGGGAACAATAAGTGGGTTAGCTGGATACACAAAGCTCATATTTCCGTTGTCTATCCGCTGGAAGTTCTGGATAGAGGCTATGGTGAAGTACAGGTCAGGCCTTATACGATCTATCACCGGGTATCTCTTGATTGACTCGTGGCCATTCCTGACAAAAAATTTCTCAAACATCTTCCATGTCTCTACATAATTCCATTTGCCGGCTGTGATTGTCTTTCCTATGAATCCATATGGTTCGCATGTGGAATCTGCGCATGTTTTTCTATCAGAATTAAGTGTCCAAAAATATTTCTTGCATGTTTCGCATTGCCTTCTGACAAATCCCTTCTCTCTAAAGAGCTCTACTTCCCAGTACTTCTTTGGATCTTTCTGAAATTTTTTAATTATTACTGATTTATCCATTTGAACCTCTTACATGTGATATATTTTTAGGTTTTGTTTGGCAACAATCGCCTTTATTATATTATTTCTTTCTAGTTCTTGTAATTTTTGTTTTGTTCTGGAACATGATCTTTCTAATTCGATGGACAATTCTAGTGCTGTCATTCTTTTATTTCTTAACAATTTAATAATGTTTTTGTCCATCTCACCATTTTCATAGTGAGGGTGATAATCTTCAATTAATGATTTTAAATTGGCTTTTTTATTTGGATGTGAAAAACCAATCTCTTCATGAAATTCTAGGAAATTTTTATTATGTGTAATATAAAATCCAAAAATGGATTGCCTGTTATCTTTTGTTTTTTTTATTTCTTTTACTTCGCCTGTTGTTATATTAAGAGAATTAAGTATGCATTTAACATCTCTTATTATTTTCCTGTTTGTCATCATAATAGTTATTTTACGGCCACTCTTATCTACGTTGGCCTCATCATCAAATAAAGCTTGTAAAAATAATGATTTGTATATTTTATCCGATTGTGATACTACTTTTGGGACATGTTTTAAGTCATTTGCCTGAAATCCAAAAAATTGAGCTAAGATTATTCCTACTATTTTGGGAAGTTTAATTTGAAAAACTTTATATCTTTTATCAAAAAATACATAGATTTTTATATTACCAAAATTTTTTTCTATATCATCTTTAAAGAGTTTAATCAAATCGTAACATTTATTAGAATAATAGGTAGTATATTTTTCTTCTCCTGTAGCGCTTATACCACCATCACCCACTAGATGACCTGCTATTCTAGCTAAATTTGTTGAAAACTTTATTGGAAATTTTACATTGGAAATATTTCTACTGTTCGAACCTGATTTTAATTTTTCTATATTTGTTGAAATAAGATTTTGATATCGCAATTTGTCTTTTTTTTCTAGAATTGATAAGAATTTGTTGAGAATTTCTAAAGGAATAAAATTAATACCCCTTCTCCAATTATATATATGCGAATTAGTTAGTTTTATATTTTTGCAGGATTTAGATAGTTTTTTTGCTCCACCATGATTAGATTTGATAAAGTTAAAAAAGTCTAACCTTATGTCTTCTTTAATCTTAACGTACACATTCTTTTCAGGCAAGTCCCATAGACTGTATTCTCTTTTATGTTCTTCCATTTATTCACCTTTTCTTTTAATCATCAAATGCCCGCCAAGCTCATTATCTCTCTTCTCCATTGTAATATATTTTCCACAGTAATCCTCTCTGATTACATATTTGTAAACCGTGGCTAGAGGCTCCTTGATATTTCGAGCTAGTTTTCTTATCCAGACGCCTTCTGGATGTTTGCTAAGCTCTTGTAAAATTTTATTGATGAGTTCTGGTTTCGCTGGTTCCTTTCTCATTATAAACACCTGTTTATAATTAATTTTATTAATATATAAAGGTTTATATACTAAAAAGTATATACTGTAAACACATGTTTATGAATAGTTACGCAGGGGGAGATTTAAGTTTTGATTCGCGCTTCTGTATTTAAAATTTATTATTAATTTGAATTTATGACCAAGCCTGTGTTAGAAAGGACCGAACCAAAACACCATGATATTAGAGAGATTGATTCTGCTAGACTATCGCATGGTAGATACGGCACAGATGAAATGTGTGGTGTAGGTATTAAACGAGGTATATGGGGAGATGAAGCGACATTTCAGTATAGTTTGGACTCACAGGCTGCTTCTATTGAAACTATAAGAGAAGTTGATCCTGATTTTATTTCTGCTGAGATTACAGATGAACTGGTGAGAAAAGCCAAAGTAGATGTTATTGGTGCTGACGTTATCAGAGCTATAGAAGCTGATACTGGACATGATGTAATAGCTATTAACAGGGGATGGAATGGTGTTGTTAGCCCAGAAGCAGGTAGATATATCAATAAATTCAGGGCAAGTGCATGCACAACTGTGACAACACAAGCTCTTCAGATAAGGGACGCTATAAGAACAATAATAGATTCTGGTGAGAATCTTAGAGATATAACACTCGAAAGAGCTTATTTGGACTGGTCTGACAAACCTAGCATAGATTTGACTCATCTTAATGATGCATTGTCTTCACATGTTGGAAGGCCGTTTGCCTTTTATGCTGAGACACTGCAATTTTGTCTTGAAGAATTAAAGCGTGTGCATGATGAAAAACTCTATGGGAAATGGTCTGATGCCACTGGAAATTTCCATGAGGCAAAAGCTAGTGGTTTTGATGGTCCATTGCTCCAGGAATTATATTGTAAGAAATTAGGTTTACAATATATGGATGCTTCTGCACAGGTTCCTTCAAGGGAAATGCTGACCTTGACTCCTATGATGCTTTCTTTAGTGGGACAGAGTGTAGGTAATTTAGCACATAATGTAAGGTTTCATAGAGGGGATGATTCCAGACTTTTTACATTCCCATTGAAGAAAAAGGGATCATCTTCGATGCCACAAAAGGATTTGAAAGGAGGTAATCAAACAGCTGAGGAACAAGCTGAGGGGTTTGCAAGATATATGATAGGTCCTGTTGCTTACAATTTGTCTACATGTATATTTGATTATGCGCGTGATCTTGTTGGTTCTGCCCCAGATAGAATCTATTTCGATGATATGTTCAAATTCGGTGATCATGTTATTAGAAGGATGGCTGACGTGATGTCTAAGCTCATTCTTGATGAAGAGCGCGCCAAAGAACGAATTGATAGATCATATGGTGTTACAACATCCAGGAATGTGATGACTCATCTAACAGATGCTAGAAGAACGGATGCTCCTCTAACGTGGGATGAAGCACATGAAATTGCAGCTGAACTTGCAACTACTGCTTTCAGAAACCGAACGCCCTATGCAGATGCTCTATTAGCAGATGATAGAATAAATTCACGTTTTGATGAAGACGTGATAAGGGATATGAGCGATCCTGCACATTATACTGGTGAGAGTAGAAAGATAATAGAAACTGTTTTTGGAAAATACCATGGAAAAAGAATGTTCGATTGAGCTGCAACTACCATTTTCAGCAGCACAGGCCGAGGTATCAATAGGAAGATGGCTGGATTTCATAGCTAAATTAAATAATCTAACCAAATAAACTGCTCAATCCAGCTGCTGCTTCTTCTGATTTCTGCTCTTCGCTCTTTTCTTCTTTTTCTTCTTCCTTTTTCTCTGCTGGTGCTCCACCGCTTGCTGGTGCTGCTGGTGCTGACATAAATGCTGCGTTCTTGATGGCTTCTTCTATGTTAACTTCCTTCAGGTTTGAAACCAATGCCTTTATCATTGCAGCGTCTGCCTTTCCACCTGCTGCAGTTATCACTTTCTTGACGTTCTCTTCTGTGATCTCTTTTCCCGCGTCATGAAGCAACAGACTTGCGTATATTAATTCCATAATTACTCCTTTTTCTTTTGTGATTTTTTATCATCATATTTCTCAGGCTTTGTATCTGCTTTCTTGTCGTCAGCCTTTTCTTTCTTCTCATCATTTCCTGATATCTTTTCTTCCTTCTTGGCTGCGTCCTCTTTTTTCTCGTCCTTATCCTCTTTCTTTACATCCTTGGCATCGTCTTTGGCCTCTTCCTTGGCCTCCTCTGCTGGCTTGAGGTCTCCGGCCTTCTTTTCGAGCTCTGCTGCCTGGGCCTGGGCCTTTAGCAGCAGTGGTCCCAGTGTCTCCTTTGTTAGTGTGCCTGTCTCCATTGCCAACGCATATGCCTCACTGTGTGCCTTGGATATGAGCACAGGTAGGTTGTATTTTGTTGGGTATCCCAGCTCAAGTGAAAGATTGAATGCATTTGAATATGCCTTTAGCAGATCCTCTGTGTATTTTTCCATTGGTATGAATAGTATGTCCTTGTCATAGATTGTTCCATCATTCCAGACTGATATGAGTGTGAGTCCAATCTCCATTGGCTCTATACCAAGCTTGCTGATTATATCAGCAACCGGCTTCTCAATTACCTGTCCCTCCTTGACAACGGTTGTGTCCTTTTTTATGCTGATCTTCTCTCCTTCCACGCCTGCAGGTATCTTCACCCTCTGCAATTCACCTATCACAGGACCTGCTGCAAGCTGCGTTGGACCTGCCTTCACAACTATGTCCCTGGGTGCAATATCTCCTGGCTTTGCCGCTGCTGGTGATTTGGATTTGCTTATTATCCGTGCTAGCTTGAATGGATCTGTATTGCTGAATAGCAGAGCTGGCTCTCCCTTTATCCTGTCAACAAGCTCGCCTATGTTCTTCAGATTGATTTCTCCAATCGCGATTTTTATCAGCCTCTTCTTAACCATTCGTATTGTTGCTTCGCCTTTAAGCTTGTTCCTTATCTCGAACAGCTGCTTGCCTGGAAGTTTGTGCATGTCAAGCAGTCCTATTACTGAGTATTTCTGAAACTGTTTTTTCACATCAATAACTTCTTGCTTCTTCTTTTCAGGTACTTTCTTTTCTGACATATCACTCCAACCTCACAGGCTTGCTCATTGTGAGTTTCAGGTATGCAGACTTGATGTTTGTCTGTCCCTTGGGCAGCTTCTCCTTGATGAAGTTTAGAACAGCATCTATGTTCTTTACAACCTTCTCATCTTCCATGTCCTCTGTTCCTACAGAAATATGAATAACTGGATTGTCTCTCAGGGAGATCCTGATTGTCCTCTTCGCCATCTTGATGAATGGCTCTGGGTTTGCCCTTGGTGGCATTGGTTTTGGAACCTTTCCTCTGGGTCCCAAAATAGCACCCAGGTGCTTTCCTACCTGTGCCATCAAGCTGGCTTCACATAAGAATCTATCGTAGCTATCAGCTAACTTCTTTATCTTCTTCTTGTCAGAAATGATTGATTCAAGCTCTTCCTTTGTCACAACCTTGTCTGCGTGGTTCTCTGCCTCTTTTGCAATGGAATCTGCTATGACAACTACCTTCTGTTCCTTACCACGACCTTCTGGAAGAACGAATTCGGTGTTTAGTCTGTTCTCTGGTTTTCTCAAATCAAGGCCTTTAAGACCTATAGAAATATCCCATGTTTGTTTGAATTTTCTTTCCTTTGATTGTTCCTTCACTTTCTTGATTGCTTCTAATGTCTTCATTCTATCCTCCTACCTAAGTAGTACACACGGATCCGATATCATTATATGAAATTTTTCACTTATAAGCTTTTCCTTCTGCCGCTTCGAACCTCTTCTTTGGACAGAAGGGCTCTTGATAGTTCTTTTAGTATGTTTTCCAGCTCGAACATCCTCTTCGCGAGCTCTCTGTACTTGGTTTCTACACTATCCCCAGTCTCCTTGTTTTTCTGGTGAATCTTGTCAAATCTGATGTCGTTCCTTTCGCTCATGTTCTTTGTGTATTTGTAGTTCTTGTCAAGCCACTCTAGTATGTGATTGATCTTCTTTTGTGACTGCTCTTGACTCTCTGTGATCTTTTTTGCCGTAAACTCCTGGGAGAGCTTGTGAACACCAAGTATTATGATTACTAGGCCTAGTAGTATGTCTACTATAATTGTATTGATCAAGCTGCTGGTTATAACAGCTGCTCCTATTACAATGAATAACGCCCAGAATGTTATGTCTAGATGCTTCATGATTATCTAAAAAACAGTAAAATTTAAATACACAAAAGTTACTTCTTCTTACCTTCAGGCTTCTTGTCCTTGCCTTCTGATTTTTCTTCCTTTCCTTCTTCCTTATCCTTTGCAGACTTGCCTTCTGCTTCACCTTCAGCTGCTTCACCTTCAGCCGGCTTTGCTTCCTTCTTCTCCTGCACAGTGCTTTCCTTTGCAGCCTTCTCTTCCTCTGTGCTCAATCCGCCTTCACCAACAGTAATTCCCATGCTTCTGCATGTTCCGAGTACCTGATTTACATACATTTTATCATCACTACCAAACTTGGTCTTTGCTATTTTTTTCACCTGCTCCATTGAGATGTCTCCTACTCTGACTTCTCCTGCTTTTCCTGACCCCTTGTCTATTCCGATCTCCTTCTTGATTAATGCTGCAACAGGAGGTGTTCCTACAACTATCTCATACTCCTTTGTAGCGGTGTCGATTATCACCTTCACAGGCACCTTCATTCCCTTCATGCCGGCAGTCTTCTCATTTATGTCTTCCACTACCTTTTTAGTGTTGACGCCCATCGGCCCGAGTGCGGGACCAAGTGGTGGGCCTGCTGATGCCTTGCCACCTTCAACCAATGCTTCGATTGTTTCCTTAGCCATAGTACACCTGTATTGGTTAATTCATAATCTCGATGTTATTTAAAGGTTTTTGTAGAACTAATCGCTTCCTTCTTCAGCCTCTTCTGTCTTTGCTTTCTTGATGATCTTGATGAATTCAGTTGCGATTGTGACTGGGATTGGGATTGTTGCCTCAAGCAGCTCTATGGTTACCTCGTCCTTTGCCTGGTCTATCCTCTTGATCTTGCCTTTCTCGCCCTTGAATGGGCCTCCCATGATCTCCACTGTGTCGTCCTTGTTGACAATTGTTTTTGTCTTCTTTGATTCCAGGAAGTGCTGAACCTCTTCAAGCTTTATGGGCTTCTCTATCAGTCCTCGTGCATGCATAAGTCCTTTCATTGCCTTGTGTATGTCTCCGAGTTCCCCTTCTATGAATATGTACCCCTTGATCTCTGCTGGATGAAAAACAGACTTCACATTAAGATCAGATGTGCTCAGCTTGGTTGTTAATAGGTCTATCACAATGTCCTCTCTTCCTGATGTAGTTCGTATTGTGTAGATCATATAGCTCCTTTAGACGCCGAGGAATATAAATGCCAAGAATATACCAAATCCTATCACACCTATAAGCACTATGCCAATGGCTGATATCTTTGCAGACATTGTGAATTCGTCTTTGTTTGGCTTTCTAGCTACTTGGAGTACCCTTATGTATTTTCTGAGAGTGGATGCTATACCCATAATATCTCGTATATTGTTGTATATGTTATAAATAACTTATATTGTTCTCTCTATTAGATAGTCCACCAGTCTTTTTATATTTTTCTTGGCAGGAGAGTCTGGTATCACATTAGCTCCTTCCCAAGCATTTGACATGATCTCCTTTGCTGTCTTCTTTGCATGCTCGACTGATCCTGTATTCACAAGGATTTCAATGGCCCTGTCTATCTTCTCCTTGTCCCTGGTATGTGAATCCAGGATTGATAATAGCTCGCTTCTTTCCTCTTTTGATGCATGATGTAGTGCGTGCACCACCATCAGGGATCTCTTGCCCTCTGTTATGTCGTCTCCGTATCCCTTTTTGTCAGAGAACTCCTTGCTTGTTGCACTCAATATGTCATCGTGAATCTGGAATGCGACACCGAATGTCTCTGCTATCTTTCCAATCTTTTCCTCCTGTTCATCTGTGCCCTTGGACAAGGCTACTGCAAGCCTGGCTGCCATGCGTGCAAGCGTGCCTGTTTTATATGCGCACATCTGCATGTACTGTTTCTCTGTTACATTCGATGCCTTTCCTTTATGCCACCATATGTCCATAGCTTGACCAGCAGACAGGTTGATCATCTCCTGTGTGTATATATTGTACATCCTTAGGCGGGTTTCATCATCAAGTTTTGGTATGTTCTTGATTAAGATTATCAGTGGTATGTAATACATCATGTTTCCTGTGTTGATTGCAATGTCAACTCCGAATATCTTGTGGGTGCATGGCTTGCCTCTTCTCATCTCTCCCAGGTCCTCGACGTCATCGACCATTATAGATCCCTCATGCACCAGCTCTGGTATAATTGCTATGTCACTTGCCTTTTCCATGTTCCCTCCAAGTGCTTCTGTGAAAAGTAGGAACATCACTGGCCTCCATCTCTTTCCTCCTCTGTTTAGGAAGTCCCACATGGGTTCTGCGAGTGATTTTGTCAAGGCAACAGAATCATATGTGTAAGACGGCTTTCCCAGAAGCCATTCCAGGTATTTGTCATCCCACTTCTCTGGCACATGTTTCTTTATTATAGAATCTACAAACTTTTTGTTTTTCTTCAGAAACTCGAAAAAGTCATCCATAACAAGCAATTTGGGCTAGTATTTAAAAAACTTTCTTACAGGAATCAATTATGAGACTAGGATCGTCTTTGAGAAATGTAGGGAATGTTACGGCAGCTTTAGTCATGGGCACGTCTTCTATTCAGGCAGGTGACTATACATTTGCTGAATTCATGAACAGGTATAAAGGATATGGTACTGTGCTTGATGGCTACAGGGTCATGCTTGATAATGGAGACATGGTCAGAGCACACCCGTTTGTGGTTCCAGAGGTTTATGAAGACATGAATAACCTCTGGATTGTTGTTGAGCCTGATGGTGATATTAGAATTAATGGCAATCGTGACATTGCTACTGCTGGCCAGTTTATGTATTATATAGAGAGGGGGCTTCCAGCTGTGATGAGGGAACGGGCTGAAAGGTACAAGAATTTTTCTAGTTTACAAGCAGGAGAGGCTGTTGTCAGTGTGGCGACTTTTTTGACAGAGTTGGTGTCTAATTTCCTTCCAGGTAAGATGCAGGTTGGAAAGGTGAATATCGTACAGCAGGCAGAGAATTATACCAGAAAGGCCGCTTTGTATGCTGCAAAAAGGGGTGTTCAAACTGCAATTGAGAAGCTCAAAGCAGGTGATGTGGAAACGTACACTGACAATCAAGGCTTCAGGGAAGCCATGTATAGGCATGTGGATGAGGCAGCACGTGTATTGGATTCAATAGCTACTGAGTGTGAGGTGTTTGGAGATATTGATCTTGTATCTACGCAAGATGTGGAATATTTGGTGGACAGGATGATTGATGTTGAATCAGATGGCTTTGGCGCCATGAATTCCTTATATGCGCATAGAGGAGACCCATATAGGATGTTAAGCGATCAATTCACTGTTCCAGTGTTGAAGGGATTGACTGGAATAGATCAATCAGACCCTCTTGCAACGTTCCGTGGTGTTGAACATATCTTTGTTGTGTACAGGGAACTGATGAGGAGTATGAGGGAAGAGGAGTTTGGTTTGAAGCCTTTTTCTTTGATAGAGTCTCAAGCGGTTGTTGAAGGGACATTCTCTGATTTAAACAAGTGATTTTTAAGTAATCCAAACAAAGATAAATCATGATTAAAAGAGTGAAGAGTGGTGTTCATGGTCTCGACCCATTAATTGGTGGAGGATTTATAGATGGCTCTGTTAACCTTATCACAGGCGGTACAGGCACAGGAAAAACCATATTCTCTTCTCAGTTTCTGTGGGAAGGTCTTCAAAGAGGGGAATCATGTATATACATAACTCTTGAGGAAAGCGCTGATGCCATCAAACAGGATGGCTTATTGTTTGGATGGGATTTTGGGAAGTTTGAGAAGAAAGGACTTTGTAAGATTATTTATCATGATCCTGCGCAGGTAAATAATATAGGATCTGTCATCATAGATGAACTGTCTAACCTCAAGGCAAAGAGGATTGTTATAGACTCTGTTGCTGTCATGGGACTTGTCATAGGTGAGATCGCGCAGATAAGACGAAGGATCATGAACCTCATAGCGACATTGAAGAATGCAGGGTGTACATCCCTTATTATTTCTGAGATACCAGAAGGATCTAGTTCGCTCTCAAGATTCGGTGTAGAGGAGTTTTCAGTGGACACTGTGGTTGTTCTTAATTATTTAGGCATCGGTGGGCTGGATGCAAGAAGCCTCTTGATAAGAAAGATGCGTGGGACTAATCATGGAAAGGATGTGTATCCATTTGAAATTACACCAAAAGGTATAGTCATCAAAAAGAATGAACTTTGATACAGCTGTTTTTAATCATTTTCTACTTGATTTCAATTATCTTCAGGCCGAACTTGGCTATGTCGAATGGGTGTATCATTGTTGAGTGATCTGTTCTTCTCATCTTCCTGATTGTCAGCGTTCTCTTGAACTCCTCAGCGACAGGAACGAAGTCCAGCTTGATTACTGTGTCTACTATATATTCCACTATGCCGCCGCTTGATAATGCCTCTGAAGTCTCTGGTATGGTTCCTGTAAGGACAGACGTCACTCCCAGCTTCTTCAGATTCTCTATGAGCTGCATCATGCCCACTCTCGACAAGTATTCGTCACGTATGAACATTTCCATGATGGATATGGAATCTACAACAATACGCTTTGCCTTGATTTCATTCACGCTTGTCTTTATCTTATCCAGGATGTCGTAGATGTAGGTTTTGATTATCTTGTTTATGTCATCCAAGGTCATTGCTTTGCTGGGAAATATAGGCTGTATGGAGATGAACTTGATCATCTTTTTTGTCTCTAGCTGCTTCATGTCCCAGCCAAAGGTTGCAAGTATATCCCCCCTTATATCATCTTCCCTCTGTTCTGTTGTTACATAAACACCAGGCTCTTCTATCAGTGCGCCGTGTCTTAAGAAGGATGCGCAGAATGAGGTCTTGCCTGTTCCTGTTTTTCCTACTATTAGGTTTGAGCTTCCTGAGAAGAAACCACCCTGCATCTTTTCATCTAATCCGGATATGCCTGTGGAAACCCTGGATCTTTCCATATAATTATTATTTATTTTTCGGGTTTAAAACAGTCTTGGGTTTTCCGTGGAATTTATCTGCGAGCTTTCTTGGGCCCGCCTTGATCCAATTATACATTGCTGTAGGTGTCAGCTTTGACTTGACAATGGTGCCACGTGTCTCCTTCATCTGCCTTATGCTTGATCTTGTTTTCAGCACCTTTTCCTGCCCCTGTATCATCATCAGGTTGAATGTTTTTTCGTCGATCTTCCTTGAGAAATATTGTTTCTCTGTTGCTATTCGTGTGCTTACAAGCGTCTTTTCCTCGTCGATCATCCTCTTCAATCCTCTTCCCAGCCTTATGTAGGGTATCATGATCTGTGTGACAAGGTATGAAACTATCAGAACTATGATCATCCCGGCTGCTATGTTGAACTTGTTCTCCATGAAAAGCCTTTCTATTGCCTTGTTTGTAAGCTCTGCCTGCATGATGTTCAGGTTGTTCTCTGCGAATGATAGTAGGTTTTCAAGATCTCGCTCGGCTCCTCAA
>JBDRNB010000015.1:0-17814 GCA_043811635.1 Candidatus Aenigmatarchaeota archaeon | reverse complement strand
ACATAAATTATGTACTACATATATTTAAAGCTTACGGTTATGTACTACATAAGAATATATCCCGTTAAGTTGACAGTACAAAAAACCCGGGTTCACATAAAGTTTGCCCCGGGTTTAGAATGTGAAAAGTTAACATTGACTAGATGTTAACACTACATAGCTTTCATGGCACTCATAAATGAGGCAGAGGAAACTATGCATGATTTTACCATAGGCGCTCCTCCACAGGAGTGATATCCTCTAGATATCACGTTCTTCCAGCTCCATTATCAGACTGTCAATCGCAGTCGGTTCTCTTGGGGTGTTGTATCTCAGCCACTCCTCGACTGAATAGTAAAGCCTGAAACAATCATCCAATAACCTTTCACATCGTCTGGAAGCAGATCGTATTCGCTTCAGAGAACCCTTCATGTTATCATATTTTGGGGGGCCATTGAGTTTGTGGAATAATGAGGCAGAGAGCGGGTCTTCCATATAGTATGCCGCCAGCTTGTTCTCTTCAAATTTGTCCACCTGCTTCACGAAGCGGTTCTTGAAAGAACTATCGACCTCGCATACACAGTCCTCTGCAAGATTGTTGAGGGTGAGTATAGTTGCACTGTCAATTAGAACATTCAAGGAGTCCCTGATCTCCTTGGCAGCAATAAGCTGTGCAGAATCCATAACCTGCCCAACAGAAACAGATGAACTCATGATGACTATTACAGCCACCATTGCAAACATCTTAAACATTTGTTTCTCCTTGTGGCTTTTACCACTGTTGTGATTTACCTTTTTCTGAAACTCATCAGGAGCCACCTCGTAACCTCGTAAGATGGACCCTGATGAGGGGCGGTCAGAAGACCGCCCACTCAGAGAAAGGAAGGTGAGGAAGGATATCATTCGACTTCTTCAATATGAAACGGCTCCAAGACAGGAGCAGACTGGCCGTTACTCCGGAGGTAGTTCTCATACGTCTCTCGGTCAGTGGTCCCATAGATCCACTCTATCTTCAGCCAGCTGATAGCATTCGTCTCCTTGAAGATCAACTCAAATGGCTGACTCGCATCGAGAGATATAAGTTGGTCTGACAGCCGATACACAGTCATGCTATACCCTTCCTCGTCATAGTTCAGAAAATCATCCAACCGGAACGAGAGGATAGAACCGTCTGAATACAGGAGATTCAACACACCATCGGGGTCCACATTCCGGGACCTGTAGCGGCTCACCTTTACTGCAACGTAGAATCCTCCTCCTCCCTCGTTTGCAAAGGTGCCACTGTCATGTGTGTCGTAGAAGTGGACTCGCATGGTCGTGTCAAGATACATGTTCATCCAGGTGGATGGCTCGACAACAGGCGGTTCTATTCCTGTTGCTGTCACAGTGTCCTCGGCGACATTGGCTTGGCCGAAAACCTTGTAGATGAAATAATGTTCTCCGGGATCTTCAATTAAATATGTTATTCGATCTCCGGTATGAATCACTTCACCATCAAGGTACCATCCTGTGGAGTCATAATCTCCGCCAGGAAAGCCAATCAAATTGATGTTATATGGAACTTCGAATTCGATTGGAATTCCAATTCCCTCTGCTGTCGCAGAGTCAACTGTGACTTCCGGCTCCACCGGTGCTGTTGGGTTGGTCGGTAGATCCGAGCAACCAAAAGTCATTATCAGCGCAAAAAGCGCCGACGCAAGAAAGAAGACATTATAGGGTTTCATTGCTTTCTCCTCCTAAAATTCGTACGCGACGCCTGCGCGCGCGGTTGGTGTGGATTTTCCGTCGGCATCAGCAAACTTATCCTCGAAGCCGCCACCGACGACTATCATACCCCTCAGCCCCCACTTGTAAATCATGAGCGCAATGTCCCAGTCCAATTGGTGGAGGAGGCCTTTGTATGTGTTGTACCTTGCCACTTCAAGGCCTGAGATACCAACGCCTATGTTCCAGGTTCGAGCAGAGCCGATCTGGTAGAACAGCAGGCCGGACCCGTTCAGAGCAAAACTGGCCTCATTGAAAGACGACCGCGGGGTAAAAGCACCCTGAGCCATGAATCGCCACTTGCCTGAAAATATGCTCACGTCGAGCGTGACCATAACCGGACTGTATTCTCCAAACCCGATGCCGGCACCGAAGCGCTTCCGGTTCACCTTCTCGGCGAGCCCTGATGTGACAAGGTCCTGGCCGGCGTCTCTCTTTTTCTGAGTCTTTTTCAGATCTTTGAGATCCCCTCTAATTTCAGCGAGGTTATTTTTCAGATCATTTCGTGTTGCCCACTGACTCTTGTAGAATTGGATGCGGAAGCCGCGACATTCTGGACCCTTCTCATCGTAATACTCATCTGGCATCAGATAGATTCGGGTAGGATCATCTGCACCGAGCAATTCGAGGATCTTGGCACCGATGATACCACGTCCCATGGCAAGGGCAGGGTTTTTGGAGTCGTGGTCTTTGTTATATCTTGTCGCATCTGCGAATCCAGTCACCACAAAAATCAGACTGGTGTCCTCCTTCCACATATCGACATAGACTTCGAGAGTTGTTCTTTGATAGGAAGTGAGTAAAGTTGTGTCATCCCACTTACCCCCTGCGACATTCTCTGGGAATCCAGTCACCTCAAATGTGGCCAGAACTCCTGAGACTCCTATCTCTGCCATCAAGGCAAGACAAAAGACAAGAATCAACGGTAATACCATTCTTTTGAGCATTTGATGCTCCTTTCGTTGTGGCCTACCGCCTACTTTGCCCCATGCAAAGTCTACGGCCTACCAATTGAAAATTAAATTCTATGTCAGCTGATCATGACACAGGTTTGGGTTCATCAATGCGAAAGCAATTTTGTGATGTACATTCGCCTGCATGTATTGTGTTGGCTACAGCTATTACATCATCCTTGCCAGCATGTGGTACATATGTTGTACCACAAGTGAATTCCACAGTCCAGGGACCGAAGTGATCAAAGGGGGCCTTGAACTTCCATCCCTTCTTCGGATGAGGAGCTAGTGGACGTGAAACTTCTGGAGTAAGCATTTCTGAAGTAAACATAGATGACCTCCAATTGTGTGTAGTATAGAAGTCTACCCAAGACACAGATTTCCTATATAAGTGCCCTGTATTTGCTCACACAAGTCCTCGTGGATTTCAGAAATGGTAGAGCTTCAGCTATCTGAATGAAACCACCTAATTATTTTGTTTTGATCCGAATTCAGATCTTTTGGTGGTTCAACAAGGACTGTGACTCAATTCTCTGAGATATAAATTGAAAGCTGATGTCCCAATTTATTATACGAAGTTTGTGTGATGGCTCTACAGGCTTTGACACACTGTATAGCTATTAAGTTACTTCTGTATAGTGACAAAAGGTTTAAATACGTTATTCCAAGAGAACTACATATTTTAGCATAAATTCAAGGAAAAGGCTAGAATATTTAAATAAGCTTACTAATAATCTCTTTACTATGAAAGTAGATATCAAGGAACAGAAGAAGAATCCTCTGATGAAGAGGGAAGAATCTATGCTGACAATAGACCATTCAGGAACTGCAACACCATCAAGATTGGATATACTAGAGGCAGCTTCAAAGGCATTGAAGATTGACAAATCACTCATGATTGTAGATTCCATATTCACAGAAGCAGGAAAGAGTGTATCTAATGTTCGAGTTCTAGTGTATTCCAAGAAGGAAGAAATCCCAGAGTTCAAGCTTCAGAAGATGCAACCGAAGAAGAAGGGCAAGAAGGCTGAGGGCGCAGAAGATACACCAGATGAACAGCCTGCAGAGGAAAAGAAACCTGAGGAAGAGCCTAAGGAAGAGAAGCCTGCAGAAAAGCCAAAAGAGGAAGCAAAGCCTGAAGAAAAGCCAGCTGAAAAACCTAAAGAAGACAAACCTGAAGAAAAGAACTAATCCATAAACTTTGGATATTTTGGTACGTGATTAACTCCATCAGGCCATATGCCGGTAATCAATGGCATTCTGGTTGTGATGTGATGTCCCATGACATACTGTATCATGTCTATTGTAACATCCTTATGCGCAAAAGTCAATAGATCCCCCTTTGGTGCATTTTCTCTTACTGGTGTGCCTAGTTCAATATAAGTAGCATGTTTTAGTGGTTTTCCATTGACATCAACCAATAATTCATCTGAGTATAAAGGATACTGAAATCCACCCACTCTAATCAAAATACCAGATTCTTCGTCTTCAAATGTCTGATGGGGTCTTGAGTCGTATGTGGTACTGTGTTGTGCTATATTATAACTCCTTTCAAACCCTCCTTCCATATCCGGAGAAAATTCTAAACCACTATAAAAAGCCTCAAATAACTTTTCAGGATTCCCGTATTGTAGCATAAGAAAATTATCACCTAAATAAAATATTTTTCTCAATTCCTCTGGGTCCATTGCATCAGATAATGCATCCACATAACCTCCTAACATGCCTTCTGCAGTGCTACCTTCACCTAAAAGAATTCCCCTTAATTTAGAACTCATGTATGGAAATTTAGATTCTTTTGGTCCTGGTCTGTCATTTGAATCTTCAGTCATATAATCACCTATACTACTAACAACTCCTCTTCACTGAATTCTGGGAGAGGCCTTGCGAAATGGGCCTGGAAATAGCTTTCCATTCCTGGGTTTTGAACCCCTGTTATCTTTCTAAGTGTTTCAACATCCCTGATAATTTGAATATCACGATAATCAATTTCTCCTAGGATTTCTGTTTCTTTTCCTTCTAGGCCTTGCATTGTTGGATATCCAGAGGCTTTTATTGCTAAAAGTACTGGATCAGCGAATGGATCGCCCTGTGCTTCACGCACACCTCTAGATTTCCTTCCATAGACCATAGCATAAGCAGGATGTTCGCTTGTTGATGTAACTGGATCATCCGGATTTGTTCCATAATACCGACCTTCGGTCTCAGCGTATCTATCAAACAACAGGCTTATTGGTGCACCTCTAAAGAGGTAACCTGATTCTTCCCTAGTCTTTGTACTAGCTGTATCCATGATTAATCTATGAAATAATGGTTTATAAAGGTTTCACTCCTTCTAAGTGACACTAAATAAGCAAAATAATTGCATATCCTAGAAGGCAGCCTGCTGTAAGTACTGGCATGGCTGGGTAATACTTGCCCTTCTTGCCTTTTATGAAGAGCAGAAGCAGGAAGATGCTTACTACTATTGGGATGATCAGTGCTGTCAGGAATGCACCCAGCTTGGACATGCTGCCTACGCGTATCAGGCTGTCAAGTACAACACCTGCAAATATCAGAGGGAATGCTATGTCACCGCCGCCTAGTATGGCCTCTATGGTCTCTTCCTTCTCCCTCACTTTCTTGACAAGGCTGGTTTTTGTCTGTTTGGTAGCCTTTGCCACCTTGGATGGAAGCTTCTTGATAGATTTGCTCTTAATGGTATAGGGTATGGAGAGGCCTGCAAACACCCTGCTTCCTGTCTGGAATTTGGCTATTGAGATCATATGCTTGCTCTTGAACACAGCTATGAAGTCATACACAGATATTATCAGCAGCAGTATTGTGACCCACACTATTGCGAGCGCGTCCCTTGCAAACAAATCTACGAATATCAATGCTATGCCGCTGTATATGAATATCTCAGTCATGTTGTGAATAACCACATTTGACTTGTATATCTTCAGTATGGCAGCTATCAGACCCAGGGCAGCAGCGAGAATAGCGTTTATTACGACCCCAAGTGCGACAGTCACAGTCATGAAGATTGCAAGGAAGAACATGATCTTCCAAAGGCGTATCATTCCTATCTTGATGAAGAACAGAAGAAGCCCTGTTCCTATGAGTATGGAGACAAGCACAAGTATAAGGCTGTCAGGGCCTGATACCTCGGGTCTGGGGCCTATCACAGTGTCCGCATGCGTCACATTCAAAACTTCTCCAGTTGGAGCAACCACTACATCCATGTTTTGCACAAGCAGAGCTAGGCCGACAATCTGAGAAATCAAGAACAATATAACCAATGCGCCTACAACCTTAATATTATGCTTCATACAACAATCCTACAGAAGGTAGTACCTTTAATAATATATACACTTATATAGTATAAGAATTAATCTGAAACAGATATATATAGTAATTCACAGTAAGGATATTTATGGGAAAAGGCGGAACCAAGAAGGTAGTGAAGAAGCCCAAGAAGATAAGAAAGGGCAGAAAGCATGAGTCCATTAAGCCAAACAAGATATACGAGGTAAATGGGGACCAGCTGGTTAAGAAGAGAAAAGCATGTCCAAGATGCGGCGACGGAACGTGGCTTTCAAATCACAAGAATCGAGCATATTGCGGCAGGTGCGGATACACAATTTTTGAGAAGCGTGAAGCTTAATTCTATCAAACAGAAGAGCAGGAAATTATTTATTCCTCGTGAACCTACACATTTATATATGTGGTTGCACATATATACACATGTATAAGGGGTGATTATATGGCGAATGTAACATTAACCATACCAGAGGATTTGAAAGCTGAAATGCAAAAGCATAGAGAAGTAAATTGGAGTGAGATTGCCAGAAAGGCCATGCGAGAACATCTGAGAAAGATACATATAGCAAATGCAATAGCGAACAAGAGCAAACTCACGAATGAAGATGTAAAGGAATTGGACAAACTCATAAAAGAAGGGATGGCTAAAGAACATGAGTTGATGTAATGATATTCATAGTTGACACAAATATAGTCTTTTCAGGATTTGTTAGAGATAGTGTTACACGGGAACTATTGATAGATTCTCCTTTTATTCTCTACACGCCTGACACAATGATCAAAGAAATAATAAAGTATGAAAATTTAATTTTAAAAAAATCAAGTTTAAGTAAAGACGAATTTGAAATCCTTTTCAACTTCTTGACTGAAAATATGAATGTAGTAGAAAAAGAGATGTATGCAGATAAAATGGAAGAAGCAGATAAGTTAATAGGACATGTGCATAAAGGCGATGTTCCATTTTTGGCTTTGGCATTGTCAATACCAAATAGCGGTATATGGACAGAAGACAAAGATTTTGAAAAGCAAGATAAAATCAAAGTATGGAAAACTAAGGATATCATTCAATTTCTAAGATCATGATGTCTTCTTGCGCTCGGCGAGCTTGTATACATGTCCATGTGATTTTCCTGAGAGTAGGTTCTTCACTGCTCTCTCTGCGTCAAGCATGTGGTTTTCCTCTGCGATGATGGAGACGTTCTTTCCGTAAATAGATATCAAAGAGTTGGTTTTTTCCTCTAGGTTCTTCTTTACAAGTCCATCACGACCTATCACTCTGGCAAACAGCCTTTTGCGTGATTCAGGGGTTTCTGCCCTGAAGGGAATCACTTCAAACATGTATTCCTCCTTGAGAAGCAGGAATGCGTTTTCAGGAGAGAATCCGTTTCCAATCGCCTTGACTATCTCTGCAGCCTTCAATGCATCCAGGGATTCTCCCTCTATCTCCACATCAAGTCCAATCTTTATCTTGGTGTTTGTCTTCTTCTCCAGTTTCTTTTTCACAGATCCCTTTATACCTATCAGAATAGCCTTCCGTTCTTCTGGGATCACTACTATTTTAATCATATAGATATTATCCCTTTTGTTCTAATATACTGCATTAGTCGAATTCTTATTACAATGTATTTATAAGAGCTTTTTTGCAGTCTTTTATTTATGTCTTTTAGTGGTAATCATCCTGAACAGAATGACAGTCCTGCTGATAATTATCATGAAAAAAATGAGAGGGTTGTTGTCTTTCTTGAAGGAAAGGGAGCATTAAATGGTACAAAAGTTTATGGAATTTTCTTATCACAATCTGAGTTTGATTGGGAATATGGAAGTGGGTTGGATAAGCACTTTGATGTAACTGATACCCATTTTCTCAATCCGAATGATCAACAAGCAAGGAAAATAATTCATTCACATTCAACTAAAGAACTGCCGCATAATTGGAGAAAAAGATATCAATTATAATATTACTTTACAAGGCCTCTTTTCTTGAGTACTCCGGCTTGTGTTCTTGTGTAAATGAAAACAATATCACCCTTTTCTTTTGGCTCTATGTCCCAAGGCTTTACAACAGCATAATCCCCTGGCCTTATCTTCATTCTTCGCCTGAATTTTCCAGGCATTCTGCATACACGCGTGGGGCCATCCTGACACGCAATCTTAAATCTGCTCCCACCTAAGGATTCGTCTATCTGGCCTATAACTTCTCCATGCCTTGGCATGTATACTCTTATTTGTTCTGTATCATTTGCCATGAGAATGAATGGTTATCCTTACTTAAAAAAGATAACCTACTGAAAATAACACTTCTCTGAACTCTAATCCACCATTATCAATAGCTTCATACATGGAAACAGTGACAGGATTGTTTAGCTGACTATGTATTATAGTGGTTACATCTCCATTTGAATCCCTTAGCTTCACGTCATACAGTATGTTCTCAGACAACAGACCGTTCTGAACCATACTATCCATGATGCCTTTTATCTCACCATCATCACTCCAGTCAACATTCATGTTATCAAGAGTGTGCGCAAGATCATTTCCAACCAGGTACAGCTTGGTTCTATCCCAGTCAGTGTCTATGTTTGGGATTGTGCTGAATTGCATGAGAATGAAAAACATCACTATGCTTATGATTATGATTTCAACTACATGGATAAATCCCTTCATTTCACAACCTTCTTCTCAAAAAAGATTTTCAAGAACTCTGCAAGCTCTGCGTTTTTTCTCGCCTTGCTCAGAACCTCTTTCTCAGATGTGATTGTGTACTTCTTTGCAACGGATTTCGAGACGTATGAACCTATCCCCTTCTCCACAAGCCTTTTCTCCGGAACTGACAAGCTGTGTCTCAGCTTGTCCTTTGCGTGCATGAACTTCCTCTTCGCCTCTGCAATCCAGTAGTCATTCTCTATCCAGAGCCTGGATGTTTTGTATTTGTTTATGAATTCTGCAGATCTATCCTGGATTGTCACAGGAGGGCCCTTTATCTTTCGGATGCTTGGCAGCTTGACTATCGGAAGCTCCAGCAATATCATGCAAGTCTTGTCATCTGCAAATGAGTCATAATTCATCACACCAAACTCAGCGTCCTCCATTATGTTTGCAATCCTTTTTGCAGTCTTCCTCAGCTGGGGCCACAGGATGTCATCTATTATCTCAGGCCTCTTGAATGTGATTGCAAATATATGAGTCTCCCTCGTGGAGATGGTTTTCTTCAGATGCTGGATGTCTGGCTTGCTCTTTGCAATGGAGAAATATGATGCGCTTGGTTTTTTCAAGAAATATCCTGCATGATACACAAGTTTCATGAAGCTTTCATAAGAGAATGCAGCTGCTACGTTCCTGTTCTTGTCCACAGGATCAATTACCACAAGCGGATGCTTGGAGAATGTATTCTTCAGTTCCTTGTCTAGGGAGTCATAACTTCTTTCCCCATGTATGTCTATGAATACCGCGCCAGCCTGCCACATGAAAATGGATTGCATAAGGTTTTTGAAGGAGCCGTGATGTATGACAAGAAGCTCGCACAGGTATCCGGACAAGCCTGATGTCTTGGTATCAGATCCGTATATTTCAAGAGATTTGACAAACTGCTTGAAGAGGCGCACATCACCCACAAGCTTTGCTTCAAGGTTTCTTGCAAGCCATCTGTTGTGGAATGGAGTTCTATCCACAGCTGATTTGATCTTCTCTGCTGACTCCAGCTTGTAGCATGGAACAATATCTATCTGGTATTCACCTACCACAGACCTCACATAAGGATGCTCTGCATACGCAATCTCATATCTACCTTTCAGCACCTTAACAATCATCTTTCCCATCTCCACGCCCTGTTTCTCAAGCATCTCGCGTGAAGTGTCCTCTGGAAACATGATAAATAAATCAAACTCCTTCTTATCCTTCATCCATGTGTCACGCATGTAGCTGCCTGCAAGAACTTGCTCCAGTCCCCTTGGCTCAAGCAGCTTTCCAGACACACGAATCACATTCTGTATAAAACCCTGGGTCTTATGCTTCTCAGTCTCACTGGGCGTTATCCTCTTCAGAACCTGTTTCAGAATAGTATCCATAAATATCTGCTAGTTTATTATAGAAATGATGGAATATAAATCATAGCTAACAGATACAAAACATATATGTCTGATCTCCCATAATAAATAGGGTTGCATATGCGAAAAGTTAGTCCTCTCATACTTGAGAATTACATCAACCCGAAACTGCCAATCATACGTGTGACTGAAAAAAATCATAAGGTTGTTTCTGAGTCAACGAAGATAGGCAGCGTTATTGACCAGATTCTAGGGCATGCGTTTGACCGAAACTTCAGGAGTTACTTTGTGGTGGACAGTAACAAGAAAATGAAGGGCATGCTCACGTCAACTGACATTCTCAGCTTTCTGGGAGCAGGGCCCAAATACAAGTTGTTTCCAGAGAAGAAGCTGGAGACTCATGTATCAAGGGTGATGGAGAGAAACCCCAAGTATATGAAGAAGCATACAATACTTGAGAAGGCGCTGCCTGTGTTCAGAAGGGCGTGGTATGGAACATATCCCATACTACAGGATGATGAGTTCAGGGGGGCAATCACACAGTGGGATATTATAAAGCATGTGAAGGGAAAGACGAATCTTCATGTTTCTGATATCATGGTTAGAAAGCTCCATGTGACAAGGGAGGAATACTCCTTATTTGACACAACCAAGATGATGATCAGGGGCGCATTTAATACGCTTCCTGTGACACACAAAGGAATACTCACAGGTTTCATTACGCCATATGAAGTTTTGAGGTTCCTCGACAAAACCAACAACCTTACTAACCTGAGGGAGATAGATGCTGGAACAGACCAGGTCATGAAGAGAAGCATGTTCTCAGTAAAGCCAACAGATGACATATCTGATGTCATATTCACAATGAAACGGACAAAGCTTAGCAGCTTGCCTGTGGTACACTACGACGAGGTTGTTGGAATCATAAATGAGAAGGATATAATTGATTCTCTGTATTAGATTATCATGCCACGAATGACAGTGGAGAAGAACAATGAACAATTCCTCTCTTTAGTAGAAGAGCTCAAGACACACCTGATTCTGGTTGAGGGAAAGAGAGATGTTAGAGCTCTAAAAAGCCTGGGAATAGAGAAAATCATCGCAATTAACGGAAGATCCCCTATAGACGTAGTAGGGAATGTTTTTAAATACTCAAAACATCCTAATCTTAAAGAATCATCAGTGGTAATACTTACGGACTTTGATCATGAGGGTAAAGAACTTGCCCTTAAATTCAATAAGATATTCCAAAGATATCATGTTAAAACTAACTCACGATTAAGAAATGCTCTCATGAAATTTGGGAAATCCCAAATAGAAGATTTCAATCAAAAACGGTTGGATTGATATGCGATCGAGTTCTAAGATATTGCTTATAAATAAAGGCGGTGATGTTTATGGCGAAGTTAGCACCAACTTCAACAAAATACATAATAAAAGCGTATATAAGCGCAAACGGTGTAATAGAGAAGCCCGACGTGATAGGGGCAATATTTGGACAGACCGAGGGTCTCCTCGGGTCTGACTTAGACCTAAGAGAATTGCAAAGAACAGGCAGAATTGGAAGAATTGAGGTTACAATCAAGTCAGAAAACGGCAAATCAGAAGGCGAGATAATTATACCTTCTTCTTTGGACTCTTCTGAGACAGCTCTTATAGCTGCCACTCTAGAGACTATAGAAAGAATAGGCCCTTGCACATCAGAGATTAAGCTTCTGAAGGTAGAAGACACAAGAGAGGACAAGAGGCAGTACGTGGTAAACAAGGCACAGGAGATCCTGAAAGGCCTTATGAGCTCTGGCAACTCAAGTTCAGACGAGATTTCAGAGCAAGTAAAGGAATCTGTCAGGATACATGAGATAACAGAGTATCATGGATTGCCATGCGGGCCATATACAGTGGAGTCAGACGAGATTCTAATAGTGGAAGGACGTGCAGATGTCCTTAATCTTCTGAAATACGGCTTCATGAATGCAATTGCCATACAGGGAACATCCATACCCGATGCAATCGTAGATCTTGCAAAGCAGAAGAACGTCACACTGTTCGTGGACGGTGACAGAGGAGGCAAGCTGATTGCAAAGGAGCTTATGCAAAAGACTGACGTGGACTTCATAGCAAGCGCTCCTGAAGGCAAAGAAGTCGAGGAGCTCACAAAGAAGGAGATAAGCAAGGCTATCAGAGACAAGATACCTGCAAGCCAGTTCAAACTAACAGGTTCCTTCAGCAAGGGCGGTATGGACAAGAAAGCTGACAAGCCTGAGAGAAGATATGAAAGGCGTCCAGAAAGGCGCTTTGAAAGAAATGACAGAGACAGGCATCCACATCAGAAGAAATATCCCCTGAAAAGCAAGGATAAGGAGCTCTTCAAAAAGACGCTTGAAGACCTTGTGGGCAGCAGGGCCGCATACATATTCGACCAGGATAACCAGATACTTGGAAAGGTTCCTGTAGGCGAGCTCCTGAACACAATCAAGATTGTGGATAACCCATATGCCATCATAATGGACGGCAAGGTCGACTATGACATCTGTTTGTCTGCAAAGAGAAAAGGCGTCAAGTTCGTCGTCGGCATGGACAAGGATGACCTCCATTTCGCACCAATGAACGTGCTCTCAAAAAAGGACGTTGAATAGATTCAGGGCTTCACGCCCTCCTTTTATTGTTATATATGAAAATTGGAATTATAATCAGTCAGAGTGATCCTGAAACAGTCTGGAATGCATTTAGATTTGGGAATTTCTCTTTGAAAAAAGAGCACAGTGTCAAGGTCTTTCTAATCGCAAAAGGAGTTGAATACGAAGAGATAAACGACGAGAAATACAACGTCAAGGAACAGGTAGAGAAGCTCCTCGACAGTGGCGGAGAGATATTTGCATGCGGTACTTGCCTGAAATCAAGAAGCAAGGAAGGATCTACTGTCTGTCCATTATCTTCAATGCATGAATTAATGAACATCGTGGAAGAGTCAGACAAGATTGTATCGTTCTGATGTTAATTGCTTCTTGACAAACAGATAACTTCCCCAGATGAGGAATATAATTCCAAATATTCTAAATCAAGGGAAAGGAATACTATCATATCTATCATTCCTTCTCATCTTTCCATTCATTTCACTCAATGCTAACAAAACAGCATGCTTATCCACATCACCATTTCGGTTAGGAACCTTCCCCCTATATTCACGGTCGATTCCTTGATCTGATTCTAGAACATGATAAATTCCTAACAAATCATTTTTGTGTATAACTGGATAAACAGATAACGCGTGAATGTATTGAATATTATCATCCACGATGGGAAACCTTTCAAATAATTCAATACCATTTAGGTATCTTAGACCATCTTTTTCACCTTGTATTGGTACATCTGTATATCTTCTCACATCTCCAAGGCCCAAATCATCAAGCAAGTTTTTTAAGTAATGTGTAAACACCCTTGCTCCAGGAAGATCAAGCTCCCCTGTTACAGTGAATACTTTCTTTACTACAGGCCTCCTGTCCCCGAGTGGAAGCAGTTTGCTTCGTCTCGCAAATCCCATTGGCTTTCCTGGCAATCCTTGTTTTCTCATATCGTGTAAGTTTAACAATCAGATAATATAAACTTTTTATGCGGCCTAAACCAAATTTAATTATGAAGAAATTATTACCTGTCTTGGTTCTATTCGGCATAATATTGGTCAGTGGATGCATATACCCCCCTTATCAACCTGTAGTCCGGGTTGAGAAAAACTTTGAAATACCTATGAATGGTGCGACTTGTATCAATGGGAAGATCAGGGTACTTGCAACAAATATAGGAACAGCACCTTTGTCACCTTCAGATTTCTATGCAGAAATAGATGATGAAGTGGTACCTGTAGAATTTAATTCACCATTAGTGGAAGGAAAAGCTGCATACATAATCGAGTGGAATTGTGATGGATCCTGTTCAGAAGGAGCACATAACATATATATCGTGCTGAAAGAGAGTAACCAAGTAATTCAAACACCAGTGTTCTGCAACTAGTTTACTTCCTGAACTGGCCGATCTGCTTGGTTAGGTCTATGTGTGACAGGAACAGAGCTCTGCAGCAGTATTTATCCATGCCTAGGCTATCAAGCAGTCTCTTAGAATCCTTGCCAGCCTTCATTCCCTTCTGGTATTCTTCCCAGTGCTGGCCTATAGGTTTTCCACAAGTAAAACATCTGATTGGAATAATCATGTAGACTGTTTGTATTTTTGTGTTTATAAACGTTTGGAATTCTACATCTCCAGACCACGCTTCTTCAGTGCGTCATATATTATCTGCTTGTGAGATGGGGTGAGGTTTGCAGGCAGTTTGTCAAAAAAACCAAGGTCAGCTATCTCGCTTTCCTGCCTCTTCAGCTTACCGCTCCTTGCCTCTGCAAAGAATACTATACTTATCACATGGCCTCTTGGGTCTCTCTTGGGATCTGCATAGACTCCAATCAGCTCGCCCGGGGAGATGTTCAATCCAGTTTCTTCCAGAACCTCCCTTTTCGTACCTTCCTCAAGGGTTTCACCGAAGCGGAGAAAGCCGCCAGGCAATGCCCATGTACCCTTGAATGGCTCTATCCCCCTGCGTATGAGCAGGAGCCTGTTGTCCTTGAACACAGCAGCATCCACAGCCACCATGGGCACAGTCTTCAGAAGTTCCTTCCATTTCTCATATGGTATGTCTTCACTCATGGCAATCGTATCTCAGATAATAATTTGACGTATCTCTCTAATCTTTTTATATTATCCTCAAGTATCTGCACACTCTTCTCAAGCTGTTTCTTCTCAGGTGTTCTTAGTTTTTGCACATCCTGCTTGCTCTTTTCAAACCCTGCAAGAGAATCCTTTATATTTGTCTGCAGCTTGAACAGAATGGCCTTCTTGAGTATCTCAAGTAAATCTCCAGACAAATTCACATAAAGCTTCCTGTCACCAGACTTCTTCACCTTCTTAATCACACCAAGAACCTCAAGCAGGTCCAGACTGAGAGAAATCATGGATAGGGAGTATCCAAGTTCATCAGCTATCTCCTGAAGAGAGAGGGTCCTGTCAGATATAAGGAGCAAACCTATGATCTCTCCATGTAAAGGAGAATAGCCAATAGAACTTGCAACACTTGAAAACAATGAATAGATATTCTTTTTTATTTCTTCTTCAGTATTCATGTTAGTTAATTGATTTCTGTGAATAAAAAACTACATCTTCTTCAGAACATCTGTTAGCATGTGCAATCCCTTGTTGAAATCTTCCTTGTTTATGACCAGTGGTGGAATCAGTCGTACAACAGACTGGCCTGCGTGTAGCATCAGCAGACCGTTCTTGAATGACGTGTGCAGAACCTTTTCTGCCTCTTTTCTTGCGTATTCCTTTGTCTCCCTGTTCTTGACAAACTCAACTGCAAGCATCAGGCCCAAGCCACGAACATCTCCTATGTAGAACTTTCTGTTGTGCTTCCTGTTGAAGTCTTCCTGCAGGTCACTCAAAAAACTCAGGCCATGCTTACCAAGTGTTTCTGCATTCTTCCACACCTTGTTCCTTTTCATGTAGTTGATGGTCGCAATTGATGCAGCGCATGCAAGAGGATTACCTGAAAATGTGGATGCATGAGCGCCCCTGGGCCAGTCCATTATGTTCTGCCTTGCAACACATGCACCCATGGGAATGCCTGAGGCTATTGCCTTAGCAACTGTAATTATGTCAGGTTCTACACCAAAAACATCAGATGCAAACCATTTGCCTGATCTTCCGAATCCTGTCTGTATCTCATCTGCTATGAGCAGGAAATTGTGCTTCCTGCACATCCTCTGTAGCTTCTTCAGGAAATCCTTCGGAGGAACTATGTATCCCTCCTCTCCCTGCACAGGCTCTATTATCACAGCAGCAACCTCGCTGCTTGGTATAACCTTTCCCAGAACATCCTCCTCGAGGTATGCAAGCGTGTCATCCCCGCATGTTTTTTCATTTCCGAATGCAGGCCTGTATTGGTGCGGATATGGTATGTGAGTGATACCAGGCACAAGGGGACCGAAGTGTTCCTTGTGAAGAGAGCTTGCACATGACATGCTCATTGATCCGTAGGTTCTTCCATGGAATGCACCTATGAATGAGATTATCCTGGTCTTCTTTGTCTTCCATCTTGCAAGCTTCAGGGCGCATTCATTGCTCTCTGTTCCTGAGTTGGTGAAAAAGACGCGCTTCTTAAAACTGCCTGGAGTGATATCCTGAAGCTTCTCTGCAACATCAACTATCAGTTCATTATAAAAGTCAGTTGTTGCTGCATGAGAAAGCTTGTCTACCTGCTCCTTAATGGCCTTCACTACATCCGGGTTTGAATGGCCTATATTTGCAACAGCAACGCCAGATGTGAAATCCAGATAGCTTTTCCCATCCACATCCCAGAGATGCCAGCCCATTCCCCTGTCTATTACGAACGGGTAGGATCTTGTATAAGAAGGAGAGATCAATTGTTTGTCCTTTCTAAGAACAGAATCGCTTTTCATACTTTAATTTATTCAAGCTGCTTAATTAATGTTTCAACTTCTGATTTCTTGCTTTTCACGAAGATGACCTTCTCCCTTGACTTATGTCCGGAAACAATACTCACTTCTTTGCCAAAAAACTTCTTCAGTTCTTTCACAAGCTCCCTGTTTGCCTTGTTCTTGTCAGGAGAAGAAACAACATCCACATGAAGTATGTCTTGAACATACATCCGGAACTTTGGAGAATTGGTTTTCACCTTGATATTAAGAAACACCCCATCTGCTGTTTCAACCATCATAGTTTAATATTACCTTTATAAAATTTATATGACGCCAATTCAAGTTTTATAGTTCTGAGGTCTTTGATTAACTCTTATCTTTTATTCTTACTCTTCAATTCTCCAATAAAATAATTATAGTCAGGATGTCTTAGTATACATCTTGAATGTCCTTTCATTCCATAAAAGGTATCAACAGAAATATTTGCCTTTCCAATACATGATTTAAGTCCCTGCCCTCTAATATTACCTAAATTGCTTGCACTTTCTAAACAATAGGCACATGTAAGTATCTCTCCTCTTGCTCCAATACTAATTCCATTTCTCATGTAGGCGCACCATACACCATTGGACGTCGTTCCCAGAGGGATATTTTTTTCTGAATAATTTTTAATCTTTTTTTCGATTCTTCCTAAGTTTTTAAATGACGAATTACCAATTGCTCTTCCTATAATTATCGGAACATTATAAACTAACGCAAAATCATCTCCACAAAAGTCTTCTATATTTTGGAGTTCATTTATATTGTGCTGTGAAACAACGGTATTTATTGCAATTCTGCGAAGTGAATGACCAGTAATCTCTGAAAAGGTATCAGAAAACACACCCCTAACAGTATCTAAATTCTTAGTAATGATTTCGAAACTTTCTTCAACACCCGAAAGATTTTCATATGTTTTTCTATCAAGTGAATCAAGATTTATCACTAAAGAGGCATTATGTTCCTTCATATATCTAATGGTTCTATTATCCAACAAACTACCGTTTGTGAAAATATAGGGAATTAATCCTGCTTTATCCACCTCTCTTACGATCTGCATGATGTTTTTATCCAACAGTGGTTCTCCTTCTCCCGCAATTACGAAAACTCTGATCCCTAAATCTTTTGCTTCATGTATTAATCGTGTAATTTCATCAATAGATAGTGGAGTTCCTTCTTCAACAGTCTCTCTTTGACGATTGCAGCATTTTTTACATTTATAATTACATCTGAAAGGAAGGTTTAACATAAGAT
>JBDRNB010000014.1:0-9242 GCA_043811635.1 Candidatus Aenigmatarchaeota archaeon | reverse complement strand
ATACGCCTTTGCATCATCTTCAGTTAGATCTTCTGTGTTCTTATCTGTAAAATCTAAAAATTTCTCCACAAAGAAGCAGTAACTTTTAACTGTAAGCTGGGAAAAGCCTGTCCGCCTATTTCTGTGTTGTTGTCATATTTGATAACAGAATCCAACAGCACAAAATCTCCCTTAATTATTTCGCTATCATTTAATGTAAATTCGGGTATATGTGTGGTTGATGATATGTCTATGGTTTCTCCTGTGTTTTCAGCATACCTATACAAATCAGTTGTGTTTCCCTCAAAGCTTGCGTTTATTGTGTATTCCCCAACGTCAATGCCTGATGAGATGACCCATACTATATCTGCCCAGCCTGTTGAGTTGGTCACATCAGAGTCTATGAATGTTGTCCCATAGTAAAAGCTTATGTTCTGACCTTCCACAAAATTGATTGTAGAATTGATTATATGAGCTGCAAGATATGTTGCATTGCCGCGTATGGAATCTGTGTTGTTTATGAAAACATAATCAATTGTTGTGTTGCCGTATACATCAAATGTGTCTGAAGGCTGTGTCATGTTTGTGCCTCCTGTGGAAATTGCATAAGCCTCTGTCCATGTATGAGTGTTCCTAATTGATGTCTCTAGATCATATTCCCAGTAATTAGTTGAAACCTCTGTCGCGCTATGATTTAAGATGGTTCCGTTTGGGTATTGTATCTCAAACAAGACCTCGGTTACATCAGTAATTGAATCCTCTGTGCTCATATTAAGCCTCACGAAATCACCAAGATCTATGTCTGTATTATTCAGTGTTTCACCGTCTATATTTGGTGGCGACAGGTCCACTGTGAAGGATATGTTTGTCGTGTTTGAATTACCTGAACTATCATTTGCCCAGTAAAAAGCAGTGTGATAACCCTCTGTTAATGCAGGGTGATTACCAGATAGATTGAAGAAATGATTAACATCATCGCTGACCATGGTCATGTTGTTTCCAGCATCCAAATAAACAAAAACTGTGTCCAGAGGCTCATTTCCAGTCATGTTATAATCAATATCGCCTGTTCCATAGCTTGTATTAGAAGGTGAATCTGGATCCAGGTCAGGTTTAAGTTCATCAGTACCTGTTACGCTTATGTTCTGAGATGTGCCATTTGTGTTGATATTATTTGACGTATCATTCACCCATGAGGCATTGTAGAAGAAATATCCAGTCAATGCTCCTACTGATACATCAAGAGAATACACTCCATCATCGCTTATGCCTGCACATGAACCTGTGTCAGACATTGTTATATTCTCTGATATGCCGCCTGTGCTTGTTACCTCAGCCCATACCTGATCTACCTGCACGTTGTCTGAAATTCCAGTCACATTTATGCACACGACGTCGTTTACATTGGCACTGCTTACATTTATGAAGTTGTCTCCTATCTGCGGATATGTTGCATCAACTGTTACATTTGGGGATCCGTCCAATGTAAGTGCATTCACTGTGAAGTTATAATAGCCCAGAGTATCGTTTGCAAAGAACCTGAAGGAGTAATTACCACCTGTATCAAGTACTATAGTGTCATTATAATACTCGCTTCCAGATGAGCCTGTTGTTGTGTTGTATGTACTCATGTCTGGTTGTGTGACCTCAATCCAGACTGTATGAAGATTTCCAATATCTGTCACAGTTGCATTCACCTTTACTGCGCTTCCTAGGATCGCATTCATTGTAGAATTAATCTGCGCGTTCTCAACTGATGGAGCATCTGTATCATCCCATTGGTATGTGATGTATAGGATACCATTTTTCTTTGAAGCGACCGTGGTATCGCCTCCGTCATTGTTCGAATAGCATGCTGTGTATGTATCAGCATCTGAATTTGTTATATATGCAGTTACATTATCGTAATGGAATGATGCTGTATTCTGACCATCTGTTTCCACTGTATACGAATTTGATGTAGAACAACTTGCTGTTGCAGAGATATTTGCATCAAATGTGATCGCTCCACTAACCATAGCAGCATCAGAATCACTAATAATATAGAATGGTTCTAATATACCGCTTCTGATTGTTTTTGTTCCAAACAATTCAGAAAGTGGAGGATCGATTGCTCCTGATCCTGTGGTATATGATAATGATGGTACACCCTCCTCCTGTCCACCGAACATGGCAAGAGAGCTAAGATATCCTGCAGAATCATCTGTATAGTTGTATGTGATCATAAGTACAGCTGAGACTCCTTGAGTGTCAGCATTATTAGATGTCACAGTCACAGTAACATCAACACCACTTGACCCTGTAGCAGCTTCTAATGCCGCGTAATCTGATGTAGGAATTATATGATATATTTTGAGATATGCTGATACAATAGTTCCTCCAGCATTATAAGCATAAACTGTATTGCCACTTGCAGGATTGCCTCCTACTTGTGTTGACACTATAAGAGAATCAGCACCATTTACATCGTCGTTTGTTATGATTCTGAACCAGGCTGATTCAATATCAGCGCCTGTCTCAGGTAGATACACTGTTGTTGTTGCGCTCTGCGCTGTGGTTGGGGATGTATCAGATATTGAACCAATAGGGAACATGACTGTCTTTGTTTTTGTTCCTGCATCTGAAGAAGCATTATATGTCTGCCATACCTCACCTCCAATTATATAAACATCATCACTTCCGCTAGAATTTCCATGTACTTCAAGTTGTTGTGCGCTTCCTACAGAATAACCTGGAACATTTGTGAAAGAACCTTCACTTGTTAGACCTTGCGTACCTGATAGAGCTGATTCATGAATGAATACATTACTATCTATATCTGTTCCCTGTATATTTACTATTCTAGAAACATCAACAGCATTGTTTGAGTCATGTTCTCCGCTTACAACAAACCACTGAGAAAGACTTGTATCAAACTCAGGTACATTTACAAAATAATCAAATACAGGACAATTCGTATCTTTTGTACAATCTCGTGTAGCAATTGTAGTTCGTGTTCCCTGATCACTACCTGTCGTGGAATCTAAAGGGTAAACAACGGTTCTTGTGTAGCTTGATGAGCTTGCATCATATTCGTAAGTTAAAACAAGCCTTGATCTCGCATAACCTATAGCACTAACCACGGTTCCATCAATAAGAGATAAATTATAACCAACCTCACCTGTCATGTTAGTTCCATTTCCCATGTAAGCTGCTAGCTGTGCCTCATTTGTTACATCAAGTAATATTCTGACTTGATTTGATTCTGTTTCATCATATATTAGCGTGTTTGTTTCTGCTGATAACACATTACCTGTACCTGACCATGCATCTGCCGAACATGGACCTTCACATGCATCGAACGCGAGTTCATATGTAAATGTTGTAGATGGATCTGCATATGCTGGATACTGTCCTTCAAATATTATGAAGGCGTTCTTTACTGAGACATTCTCTTCCTCAAGCTTAAAATCATATTGCTCGAATGTATATCTCGTATTTGAGGTCTGCCCTGTGTCTCCGTCGCCTGAATAGTGTCCCATTAAGTACCAGACACTATTAGATCTGTTCTCCTGGTCATTCTGGGGGGCATCTGATGCAATCATCCAGTTCCTCTTCTCCTGCCACTCTCCGATCTGGAGAGGTCCTAGCTCGTAGAGGTATGGACTCACGTCAGGAGCGTCAAATTCGTAAGCTAGACTATAGGATTCGCCTGATTTGAAATCCTCGTTCCATGTAAGATACTTGGTATCTCCTGACGTGCTTACCTGCAAGTTGTTTTGAGGCTCTATCTCGAATGAGGAAGGCACACTTTCTGTTATAGGCCCTGAGTAATCTATATTAGCATCAATAGTAAAGTTCATATTATACTGTACGGGGGGGTATATCCTTGTGGGACCGTCACGTGAGACATCAAAGTCTGTCTCCTCTACGAAGAACTCGGATGTGATTGAGCTTGTTCCTTCTTCTATAGTGGCTGTGAGGTGCATTATATATGTACCTGGTGGGTTGGTTGTATATGAGGTATAGTAATCTGGCATGTTTGTTATTCCGTAATAATTACATTCTTCAGAAATTGCTATTTTATCTTCTGTTGTCAGTCTTGTTACATGACCCAAAGGATCTGTGATTTCCAGGCTTACATCCGCATCACAAACTACACGTCCCTGATTATCAAGAACTGCTATTCCGATGAGAGACTCTTCTCCTTCCTTGTATATGCTCTTGTGTGTGTTTATGGCTAGCACGCCCCATTTGAACCAGATGAATTGCTTTGTTTCCGGAGTCTCTACAACAAGCTTGTACATGCCTGGTTTTATTGATCTCGTATTTGGGACCTCTACATCATACTCGTCTAAGGATGCTTGTTTTAATATGGGATTTACATCAACTTCCCTTCCATCTGAATCTTCTAGATGAACCTGCATATTGCTTGCCCTGAAGCTGGATGTGGCAAGGATTGGTTTGTCAACATAAACTGTGAATCTTGGTCTTTCTTCTAGCTTGAAATTAGGCTTCTGGGACGCTATCCTCAATTCCTGCTCTTTTGTTGGGCTTGTTTCCTGTATTTCTGTGAGAGCTTTTGGTGTTTCCGGGTATGGAATTTCTATAATATTTGATATTATGAGGTCTGAATAGATCACATATCTCGTGGTAACAAGCTTTATCCTGTACTTCCCTTCTTGGAAGCCTGGAAGCTCCAGATGATATTCGCCTTTGCTATCTGTTTTCAGGGAATAATACTCTATCTGATAAACTGCATTTTTCTTGGAATCCAGCACTGATAGACCAAACTCTGCATAAGGAGATCCAGAAACTGTTACATCAATGTTTGTATATGGCTTGTAAACCTCCTTGCCTGTTATTATCTGGAATGCGCGCACAGATGTTCCACTCTCTGCAATTGCAAGGGATAAGACAACTCCTAATATAACTACGAGTGATATTGTTGCCTTTGCTGCGCCGCTTCTACTCTTCTTGATATTCATATCTATTTAACCCACCAAGTCACCCTTTTTACGCCTAGTTTAACTTCATCCTCCTTGCTTTTCAGAACGCCGAAAGCCATCATTTTGTAGCAGTGTATATTTGCAGTAGACCAAGAGATCTCAAGCTTCTTTGCAATGTCATAAGTAGATAGTGGTTTTGCAGCAGATTTCAGTATCTTGATTATCATCTGATCTGCCTTGTCAAGAGAGCTAGCTTTCATCAATACAACCCTAGAATTATATTTCTTATAAATTGGATCTTTTATTTAAAAGTATGTTGATATCTCAATATATCGATATATGAAGCTAGATTTTCATGAAAACACATATACATCAAGATCTTATTTTCTGAAGAAACCGAGGAAACGCGAGAGCCCTGATCTGTTTGGCTCTGGTGCAGGTGCCTCGCCTGCTATATAAGCCGCCAGTCTGAGGAATTCCTTGCTGGAATCTGCTTTTGGGAATGCAGAGGCCACGGGCATCTTGAAATTTGTGCTCTGCAGGACATAATCATCCTCTGGTACCCTGCCTATAATAGGCAGATTGCTGAAATTGAATATTTCATCCTCTGTAAGCTCGTATTTCTTGTTCTTCATTCGGTTCAAGACTATGCCTATTGGCTTGCCGTCCTTTCCCTTCAGCTGCTGGCATGACTTGTTTATGTCTATTATTGCAGGTATATGGGGAGTGGCAACAAATATGATCTCGCTACTCAAAGAGAATGTCATAAGAGCGTCTCTGGTGAGCCCTGGTGGCGAGTCTAGCAAGACTATATCTGCCTGGAACTCATCAAACAGCTTGTTTAGCTTATGCTTCAGCCTGTAGTTGTTCAGCCTTATCAGGTGTCTTGACTCGAATGACGCAGGAATTACATAGACACCTGAGTGGTGCTTATACATGGCCTGATCAAGAGTGGCCTTGTTTCTGATCACGTCATTGAGATTCACAGGCCAGAAGTTAAGGGATCCTAGATATATCCCTAGGTGTGGATTTGTAAGATTGCAATCAATCACAACTACCTTCTTGTTGAACTTGGAAGCGAGCAGAACGCCTAGGTTGGCAACAGTCACTGTTTTTCCGACTCCGCCCTTTCCTGATACAATGCTAATCACTCTTGTCATCTTCGTTTCCTCTTCGAAATCCTTTTCTTTTTCGTTGTTCTCTTTTTCGATGTTTTCTTTCTCTTCTTTGTTTCTTTTCTTAGCTGTGTTTTTTCTGCTCTACTAACTTCTATTTTGAGATCAGTAAATAAATGCTTTATGTCATCTCTCTCGCCTGCACCAGACTTCTTCTTTCTCAATAAATAAGCTGCTGAGAATGCAACCACTGCGAAGAGCACGAGAAAGCCCGTATAACCAACATTTGGCAGTACTATAAACCCTGTGGGAAGGGTTGGGAACGTGAATTCTGGTAGTAGAGGCTGCTGACCCGAATCTGGATTTATCACATTTATGGATGATGTGTTTACAATGCTGAGGCCAAATATCACGTTCTTGGATATGTTGTTTGCATTGACATTGAATAGGACACTGTATGTTTCCAGTTTTGCATCTTCAGGAGCAGTGAATGTTATTTCCACTATATGTTGATCACTTGGTGCAAGCTGGGGTATATCTGTTCCGGCAAGTGAATAGAATTCTTCAGGTATGCCAGACAGGGTAATGTTGAAGTTTGTAAATGTAACCTGTCCTGTGTTGACAATAGTCGCCTTGATCAAAACCAAGTCTCCAAGAGGCACCCTGACTGTGTCTGTGATTAGGATTGAAATTGATTTTATCTTCTCTATTTCAACAGAAACAACCTTTTTCACAGGCTCGTATGGATCCTTGTATGTCTCTACAGTATATGTGATAATGCCTTCATCCTCTTCTGGAAGGAAGCTGAATGAGAACATTCCATTGGTGCCTGATTCTGTACTGGACATTTCTATATCATTCTTCTTTAGCGTGACAACAGCCCCAACTAAAGGCGCATTAAGGGAATCTGTTACAATGCCTGTGAATTCGACAGGATCACCTGAATTGAATTTCAATGTATTCACAGGTAGATCAATCTTCATCTTTTGTTTGTTTCCTATTACAAAGGTTGACATACCCTCATTCTCAATAGTGATGGTGTTTCTTACTGTATCAATCTCGGCATCTACTTCTTCCCAGTCAGACACACAATTACCCTGACCAGAATTCCAGTTATTGCACTGGTAAACCAAAACATCTGTTTCGTCGTATGTCATCTTGTCATTGTATTTCATCTCAAATTCAGACGTTGTATAATCAAGTGCTATTTCATAGATGTACAAACCAGCAGATATTATGCCTTTTACTGTACCCCCGTCTTGATGTATGTATTTTATAGGGTCGTCGAATTCATCGATTGTCACATTGGAAAGGAATAGTGTTGATTTTGGATGGGTGAGCGTGAGATCATATGTGCCTGCTTCTAAAAAGCCTGAATATTCTCCCTTGCTGTCAACATTGATGGTAGTTTGTGTTCCATCACGTGACTTGAACTTAAGCGAAAATGGATCTCCCTTGTTTCCTTCAAGTGCCAGTCCGGAGATTTCCACCCCATAAGCTATGTCATGGTATTTTGTTGCTGAAAAGCCGTCGTAGCTGAAATATACACTTAATTCATACTCGCCTGCATCAAATGATGATGCAGTTATCTCAATCTTATAGTCATTTCCGCTCTCTGTTATCTTTTTGATGTCAACGTCAACTGAGTTGATCTTTATGCCCAAGTTTTCCTCCTGCATGAATATCTTGTTTCCCCTGTCTTTTGCATTAACTGTGAGAGTTATAGCGTCTCCGGACTTCACCAAATCTTTGTCCACGTTGATGAGGTTGAATTCTATGGGTCTCTTAACCTCTATGCTTGTCTCGTTTACGACGGTGTTTCCATCATAGAACGCCACAATCTCAAGGGGATAAACACCGGGATTGGATGGAACATTCTGTGAAGGTATGGTTATTATGAAATATCCCTTACCTGTGTGGTATGGTGCAGGCTGGCCATTTATGATAATTTGATTGTTGAGATATACATCAAAAACAATGTTTGAGTACTCATTGAGTTTGGTTGTATCCTTATACACAAATATATGGGCAATGATATTATCACCTGTATACGCGGGGCTTGGATCAATACTGTCAACCATGCTTGATAGTTGCGAAACAGTGAAAACTTGTGTGCTAGAAGCGCTTTCTGACTCGTTGTTTGTGCAGTTTATCAGTATGCTGTACTGACCTATCTCATTCAAATAGTTATTATTGATGTTCAAGGCGTATTCAGGATTTGCGTAATTGAAACTAATAGGTGGATGAGATATACTGGGGCTCTGTATCTTGCCTGTGACTCCTTCTATGGTTTTGTTCGCATTATCAGTGCAGAACACTGTTACGTCGACGTCTTGTCCTATCCAGGGATTGGGTGGATACATCTCTACAGAGTCGAGAACCGGCGCTGCGTAGACCTCTGTAGCTAGAAATATGCACAAAACCAAGCCTAATAATATCAACTTCATATCCTTAGCCTTCTTATCATCCTCTTCAGGGTTAGATTCTTTGGTTTCACGTATTGCACGCCTGCAATGGATGCTGCTATCTTATCGAACTCGATGGATGATGATGAATATGAATCTAGAAAGTAGGCAGGTATCCTTCTGAATATGCTCTTTGTTATGTTTTTGTCCTCAGGTATCACGCCTAGAACAGGGATTCCACAGACAGATTCTATCTCATCAGGCCTTATCTGTTCCTTGCACTTCTTTCTGTATCTGTTAACTATGATGCCTCTTATCTTACAATTTCTTTTATGCGCCTCATTTATGTTTTTCAACAGATTGACAACAGACGGTATCTCGGGTATTGTGACAAGTATGATTTCATCGCAGATTTTGGGTATTTGCATGGCGTTTGGGTCAAGGCCAGGAGGAGAATCAATCATTATTATGTTGTCCTTAAATGCAGGGTTGTTCAGATGCTTGTCCAGTTTGGATATGCTTACGTTCTGTGCATAGAGTGATGCTGGTATTATCCTGAGGCCATGTGAATGGATGTAAAGGGCATCTAGAATGTTTGTTCCATGCTTAATAACATCATTCAGTGTTACAGGAAAATGATACATGCCTAGCTGAAGGCTCAGTCCTGACATCTTGATATCAGCGTCAAGAGAAATGACTTTTTTGTTCAACTTCATGAGAGCAGAAGCGAGATTGAGAGTAATAGCAGTTTTACCAACTCCACCTTTAGCTGAAACTATACCTATTTTTCTAACCATCCAATCCCTTAGAAAGTT
>JBDRNB010000013.1:0-6111 GCA_043811635.1 Candidatus Aenigmatarchaeota archaeon | reverse complement strand
ATATCCTGGATAACAAGCTTGGGTGAGCCTTGAACAATGATTGAGGCCTTCTTCTTTGTGTATACTTCAGGTCTGTTTTCAGAATACATCTTCAATTCAAGATCATATGTGTTTGTCTGTGCATCAGAGCTGATCTTAATCTTGTACGTGGCTTTCACAGAACTCCGTCCAGGTATTGTGTCAAACCTTTTTATTTTATCTTCCCCGACAATCAGGCTGAATGGTGCTTTTTCAATAAACTCAATCACCTGATCTGCTGCATCACCAAACCCATTATTCTGGATCTCAATCTCAATATCAACAATCGCATCCGGCTCCACTGGGTTAGGGTTTTGGTTTGTTAGAATGACTGACAGGTCAGAGGATGATATGACATTAGATTCTCCTACAACTATGGTCTGAGCATAGACACTGCTTACCATCAAAAACGATACAATTATACCAACCAAAATTATATCTTTCATTCTTTCCTCTTATCTATTAAGCCATCCTTTATGTGTATGATTCTGTCAGCAAAAGTCTTGATTTTTGGATCATGTGTGACTACTACAATAGTATAGCCTTTCTTTTTATTTAAATCTTTTAGGATATTTAGGACATTTCTACCGGTTTTTGTGTCCAGATTGCCTGTGGGCTCATCACCAAGTATGATTTTGGGGTCATTGGCAAGTGCACGCGCAATTGCTACCCTCTGCTGCTCTCCACCTGAGAGTTCAGATGGCTTGTGATGATACCTGTGCCCAATTCCAATTGATTTGAGCAGTTCGCGAGCCCTATCCCTTGCAACACCCTTGCTCTTGCCCATTATCCTTAGGGGAAGAGCTACATTCTCCTCAGCAGTTGAGCTAGGTATCAGATTATATTGCTGGAATACGAATCCAATCTTCTCTCCTCTTATATAGGTAAGATCATCATCATCAAGGTCATTTATCCTCACTCCGTCCACGAAAACCTCTCCAGTTGTAGGCTTCAGCAGGCATCCAATCACATCAAGGAGTGTAGTCTTCCCGCTACCTGAAGGGCCCATGATTGCGACAAACTCTCCCTGCTTGATTCCCATATCAATGCCAGCAAGAGCAACAGTCTTCGCTTCCAGGTCCGGGTTGTATACCATCTGTACATTTCTGGTCTCCAGAACAAACCCGTTAGTCTTTTGTTTCACCATATAACATCAGATTGAAGAGAATGACTTAAATTGTTTCAACCACGTGCAGGACCCTCTGACATGTCCACTTGTATGTATTCTGCAAGAAGCGGATGAACCTTTTTGACTTCCTGGTAGCACATGCGCGCGATCCTTCTGTAGCTTTCATGGCCCTGCTTGCTTGACCTCAGCTTGATGAAGTGGCAGAGTGATCTCAGGTTCCATGCAATCAGGGTTCTCTTCTTGTATGCAAGCGGGACCACGTACTGCGCATCCTTTGGAAATTCTTTCCTTATCTCCTCGAATGCATGCCTTGCTTTCTCCATACATTCCACGAACTTGTCCTTGAATCCTGCATCTACTAAGTCCTGTGGTATCTCATAATCATGATCAGTTGTCACATCCTGATTGGTCTGCGTGCAGATCCGATGCCTTTGCACATCCCTGAATGCCCCGTAATCCATTAGTATGTCAAATGTGTAATTAGTGTGTTCAAGCTCTCTCATAGGCCAGTCATGCCTGTCCATCCCCTTCAGATAATCATCCAGCACCTTCTTCTTCCCTTCTTGCGACATGCCAGCCACTTTCTCGCGTATCTGTTGGTATGGATTCTTGGAGTATTTGTATAAAATGGATGAAACAATTTTATTCTCAGCGTCTCTGTCATATTCCACAAGCCTGACCACGTCATTATTCTGCGGTGTGTCCTGAATCTGATGCTTCTCCATCCCCTGATTGGTATCATGTATGTATTTGTTATATTCTGCATACTTCACCAGAACAGGTATCACCTTCTGGACCTCTGTCTTGATGTCAGTTCCCATATCCCTCATTTCTTCAAGTGGATGTGAGAGAAGCTTCCGTATCGCATGCTCCAGATTCCTTGCATTCACAGTCATTCCCAAATTTGTCAGCGTGGATGCAGGGAGCAGATATCTTATGGCGTCACAGGCTCTCGCTTTTGTGACAGATTCATACAATCCATCCTTCATCTCCTCTGGCTTGGGATACTTCTTCCTCATGTACTCAAACATATGCGGAGTAAGCTCCACATAAACATCAAACAAATGGTTACATGTGTCCTCATATAGCTTACCAAACCTGGATTCCATCAGCCTCTTAGGCTTGTAATACCTGTTTCTGTCAAACACCTGATATCTCGTGGACTTCTCTGTATAGCTTGCAAGCCTGTTGTCCTCCACAACCTTCGTGGCTAAGATAGAAATATTCTCCAATGCAATCGAGGCCATTGCATGCTCTGCAACAGACCCGTGGCCGTAACCAACAACCCACTTTTCATGGAATTTCATCGCCTTCTCCCTTGCCTCTTGGTAATCCAGTCCCTGATCCTGATTCACCTCAATCAGGCGTCCCATATCCAGCTCCTTGCCAAGAATCAGCTTGAGTAGGTTCTCCCTGAAGCTCGCAGGGCTCCGGCTCACATATGCAAAGAGGACGGCCACAACCTCAGGCGGCAGGTTGTAGACCAGGTATACATCCCTGTCCAGGTTAGAAACATGCTTCCTAAGTATCTGCTTCTGCTCATCAGTAAATTCAGGCATGATGATAATTGTAGACAAGATTTATATTTGATATTATATCCCTCTAACTTGACAATACAAAGCAGAGACGCTGTGCAGACTGCACGGCGCCCCTGAGGATGCCTCATTCGAAGAACTGTTTCGCAAGATCGGGATCCTGTTCATGAAGCCATGCCAGGAAAATCAGCCAGAGGGAATTGGAGGTGCACATGCGGTACACTGCACCCTCATCATCTACGCCCGAAAGAAGTCGTTGTCGCAGGCGACTGAATGGGATGTACTCTGCCGAGTAGATCGGTTCGGTGTGATCTTTCTTCAGTTGACCAACCCTATCCACATCAACCTTGACAAAGACCAGTTCAGACCATGTGGCAACGAAGGCCGGATTGGGATTGTGGTATGGATAACTCGGTCGAGCAATCTCCAATACTACACCTGCACCGGTCTCTTCGTCGATCTCGCGAACAGCACCAGCTTCGACCCTTTCGAGCTTCAGATCTTGGCCGGTGATGTTTTTCAGGAAACCCATTGGAATCTGTCCGAATACTATAGGCTCATTCTCAACACCTGGAGCCAAGGGGTTATCGGCATGCGGTCTTGGCTGGCGAATAACAGCCATATACACGATCCAATCCTTTACTCCCCATGCAATGCAGTTCACATTTGGGGATTCCCGATACAGTGGCCTGTCAAAGACCGGCTTTCCATCATCATCCACTACCACAGCTGTCTCAACTGAGCCGAAGGGTGATCTGATCTCAACGTGGCACTGGGGGATGAAAACATTCGTCAAACCTCCCGGCTGATTGACTGTCGTCATCCATCTGTTCTCATGTCCAAAGAAGTCGGGATGATCTTCAACTCTGAAATCAGTTGGTTTTTTTGTGGCTGGCAAAACAGCCTCCTTTCTGTTTTTTGGTTCAGGAAAAGTGGTTTTCATCTCAAGACAACCAGAGACTCATGAAAGACTATGGTTTTCACTTGTTTCACGAAGAAGTTTATACCTACATCTACCCGAAACCCTATATATAAATCGTTATCATACGGACCTATGAATCTCTACAAAACTACATCATATGATTGGTTTCAAACATATGACGCCTTGGATACAAGGATTAAGGATAGTGTGTAGCATGATGTGAGTATTACATAATGACAACTGGTGTAAGAATTAATATCAACATTTATAAACCTTTACCAGGATGCTATATTTCCGTTAACGCTTTTGCATAGTCGGCATAGAAGAGGGTTATTCGTATCTCAATGCCTCTACAGGGTCTAAACTTGCTGCTTTTAGTGATGGGTAGAGACCGCCAACAAGGCCAAGAATGACAGCGAATATCAGGCTTCCGCCGAGTAGGGAAGGAGTCAGGCCGCCTATGGAGACAAATCCGATCATGGTCCCAATCAGGATTGCTCCAACAGCGCCAAGAGCAAGTCCCATCAAGCCGCCTATGAAGCTGATTATGATGGACTCTGTCATGAAGTGAATTATGATCTTCCTCTTGGTTGCGCCAATAGCCTTCATGACGCCTATCTCCCTGCGCCTCTCCATGACAGACATGATCATGGTGTTCATGATTCCCAGGCCACCAACCAGAGCAGCTATTGCACCGATACCAAGAGTGAAGAATCTGATCTGATTGACTATCTCAGATGCCTGCCTTGCTATGTCAGTGCTGGTCATGACATTGAAATCCTCATTCGCATCAGCTATCCTCTCGCCAACTATTTCAGTATCTATTATATCCTCGGGGATTGCATAAACCATTGGATATGTATCACTATCTGTCAGATCCTGGAGTGTTTCAAGTGGCATAAAAAGACCATTATCTATATCTGAGATCTGCGCCTCTTCCAGAACCCCTATTATTTCGATATCATTCTCTTCTACTGTGAAGAAGTCTCCAACCTCAAGATCATTATTCTCAGCAAACGTCTTTCCAATAACCATCACCTCATCATCACCATCATCAAGCATCCTGCCTGATTCCACCTTGATGTTTTCACCTATGAAATACTGTATCTTTGACGGCTCTATTCCTATGACAATCCATGCAGGGCCCTGAAAAGCGGCAAGCGGACCTATTGCATAATTTACAGGAATGATCTCCTCAACCCCAGACACGCCAATTATCTCATCGAGGTTGTCATCGGTTAGTTCTGATCCCATGAATCCCATGATAAATCCACTCGAGCCTACCTCAGAAATGATGATCTTACCTGCTGTGAGCTCAAGGCTCTTCTGCACTTCCTGGCCCAGGCTCTCAGAGATAGAGCCAAGTGCAACAATAGCTGCAATACCTATCACTATTCCTACCACAGTTAAAAGCGTTCTTGTTCTCTGTCTGAATATGTTCTGAAAAGCCAGATCGAGCATAAGTATCAATTATCTATTATTAGTTAAAAGAATATATCTTATTAATACTTTTGAAAACAAATATAACTTGGTGATTCTTTGAAAAACCAGGACAAAAGAGCATTATCCTTTATTGTTATAATAATAGTGGGCCTGTTTATAGTTTCTATCTTAACTGTAGCTGGATACAACCAGATACCCCAGACCAGATTAACACGGGCTCCTGGCATTTTCGGAGCAGCCATGACAGAGTATACAATGGATCATCCACAATCCACAGTCGGATATGGCTGTTACACAGAGTGTTGGACTGACTGGTTATGTGGTGATGTTTATCGTGAAGCAACAATGTGTTTTGAGGAACATCCATGCGCACAGAGAAATGTGGTATGCACACCATCTGATCCTAGGTCATCCCATTGTGCTATTGGTCTTCCAGTGAAGCTTGAAACATTCTGTAATACGTATACGCATCCCCAGGTAAAGGGAGTGTTCAAGGCAGCTGGCTTGTAATCACTTCGTGTTTTCTCCCAACCACTTCAGATAGTCAGGGTTACCATCCAAGATGGGCAGTGCAATAACACATGGAACATCGTAGCTATGCATCTCCTTCACCCTCTTGATCACGTCCTGAACAAGACTTTTCTTTGTCTTCAAGAACAAGGGAACCTCACTGTCACAAACCCTTTTACCCTTCCATTCGTAGAAGGACTTCATGCATGCAAGCACATTAGCGCAGGCGGCAAGCTTTTCAGAAACAAGCGTATCGCCTATTCTCTCAGCCTCTTCTGCATCCTTTGCAGTAATATAAATTAGTACATATTCCATCCAACCACCTCTAAGTTAGACTAAAAATCTGAGAGCTATTTCTATTGCAGCTATGCCTACACATGCAATAATAACATATTCTGGCTTCAGCTTGATTGTTTCCTTTGTTGTCTCAAAATAGCGGATAGACCGGCTCTAAGCCTTTAGTCCCGCCGTGCTTTGGGGCATCTGCATTTGTTTTTTACTCATAATCATAACCTACCATATTATATTAATTTATTAAATACTAAACATTTAAA
>JBDRNB010000012.1:0-6519 GCA_043811635.1 Candidatus Aenigmatarchaeota archaeon | reverse complement strand
CATTAGAGTTTTGCCGACTCGTTTAGTTCTATATATAATTGTAAAGCTATATTAAAAAGATTTGCGTGCTGGATTATATATATTCCAGTAAGCAATCATATAGTTTTGCACATTATAATTAAAATCGATAGTAGGAGGGATCTTAATGAAGTCTTTAGTACAGGAAACATTTGAAAACAATTCTGTAGGTTTTGGTGACCTGATGGAAAACAAAACCTCAATATATGAAGAATTCGGCTTAGATGTGAGGGATGCACGAATTCTTGTCGTGGGTGCAGGAGGTGCAGGAAACAACTGTATAACACGACTAACAAACATGGGTGTTAAGGGTGCACAAACAGTTGCAATTAACACCGACGCTAAACACCTATCTATTACAAACGCAGACTACAGGCTACTTATAGGAAAGGAGATAACAAAGGGACTTGGAGCAGGTGGTTATCCAACAGTAGGAAAGAATGCTGCTGAAGAAAGTGAAAAGGAATTGAAAAAACAGATAGGAAATGCAGATATGATATATCTTGTAACAGGCCTTGGTGGTGGAACTGGAACAGGTTCGTCCCCTGTAATAGCAAGAATAGCCAAGGAAGCTGGCGCCATTGTAATAGGATGTGTTACAATGCCGTTCAAGATAGAGGGTGCACGAATAGCCAAGGCTGAGGATGGTTTATACCAACTCAGGCAGATATGTGACACAGTTATTGTTGTAGAGAACGACAGACTGCTTAAGATAGCAGGTGACCTGCCGCTGCAGCAAGCATTTGGAGTAGCTGACAACCTCATATCAACTGTCATAAAAGGTGTGACAGAAACAATATCGCAGCCATCCCTGGTAAATCTAGATTATGCAGATGTAAAGACAATAATGCACTCGGGTGGCGTGGCCTCAGTAGGCTTTGGTGAATCAAACACAAAGAACAGGGCAGAAGAGGCAGTGACAAAAGCCATGGTGAATCCACTTCTTGAAGTCAGCTACGCAGGTGGAACAGGAGCCTTGGTCCACATAACCGGTGGTGAAGATCTCAAACTCGATGAGGTTAATCTAATCGGAGAACATGTGTCCAGGGAGCTTGACGCAGATGCACAGGTCATATGGGGAGCACGTGTTGATCCAGCATTCAACAACAAGATACGTGTGATCACCATAGTAACCGGAGTCAAATCACCTTACATATTAGGTCCAGTTGACGAGCAACGACCTCAAAAGAAAGATTTTGCACAGGAGTTAGGAATTAAGTTATACCAGTAAACGAGAAGAGAGGAATAGATCCCTCCTATTCCCTCCTTTTTTTGTTTAAATTATTTACTTCTAATTGTTTTTTGTATGAACCACATCTATACACCACAAAACAGGAAGATGAGAGTCGCTTTCTTGTTCTCAGGTGGAGCAACAGGGATGAGAACCACATATGAAGATTCTGCTTATGACACACAAAAATACGAAATAGTATGTGGCGTAACAAATAAACCTGAATGTAAAGGTGCTTTACTTACAAGAGAGCTTGAAATTCCTTTACTGGATATAGATTATAGGCCATTCAGAGAGAGGTACTCTAACTTAAAAGAGAGAAGAAGAGCATATTTCACAAGTGTTTTAGACGAATTAAAGGATCATGAACCAGATGTCATTTTCATGTCAGGATTCATGATGATAGTCGAAGATCCTCTTCTTTCTGAATTTAAGAACAAGATTATGAATGTTCATCCAGCGGAACTCTCAATATTAACTGGAACATTAGTGAAAAGGCTTGATGCGGGAAATTCACAATCCAAATATATACAAGCTTTGATGAAGGAAAACTCCTTGAAAAGCAGGTATAAAGGAGAAGATGCAGTTTCAGATGCTATAATAAAAGGAGAGGATCACATAAAATCCACTGTTCATCTTGCAATAGAAGAATATGATGAAGGACCAATAATAGTTCAATCAAAGCCATTCCCTGTTGATAGAAAGTTTGTAAATAAAAGAATAGACCAAGGAAATTGGTCAGCTGTTGTAGAATATGCAAGCAAGATCCAAGACGTAATGAAGATTGATGGAGACGGACCAGCTATAAGAAAGGCTCTAGAGTTTGCAGCTCAAGGTAGACTTGAAATTGATGACGTTACTTTGTTATTAGATGGAATAGAGCTGCCATATGGTGGCTACCAACTAGCAGACTAAACCCAAATCACAGAGATTGCGTTTGCAATCCCATACAAAACAAATCCTATTATCAGGTCCAGTACTTGGAGTATGATACCACCTATCCCTGTTATGAAGCCGAATATTGGTGCAAGGATTACAATGAGTGCAAGGGATATTCCCAGGAGTATCATGCCTTTGAGTGACTTCTTCGGGCTGTGGAAGAATGCGAATATGGCTCCTGTAGCCAGGCCACCTATGTGAGCTATGTGCGCCACATTCCCGAAATCAGGTTGCATGTACAGTATGAATGTCTCCACAATCACGAAAAAGATCGCAACTATTCCAGATGTGAGGGGTATTACATATATGTGTATCTTCTTGACCGGGTTCAGGAACATTGCTGCTCCCATTACAGCAAACATTGCTCCTGAAGCACCTATCACAGGGCTTGGATTTGAAAACATGAAAACAAAGCTGCCCATGAAACCACCTATGAAGTAGATTGCAATATACCACTGCTTTGAGATCTCTTCCTCCAGGATCTTACCGAAGAAGTACAAACCAAGCATGTTGAAGAAGAAATGAGACGCATTCGCATGCACAAACATGGATGTCACCCATCTCCATGCCTCGAAGCTCGTACCGTATGAAAAGGACAGCAATTCCACTACAATCTCCCTGGATGCAAGTGGAAGTGAGAATAGAATCTCAAATACTATGAAGTTCACAAGGATTAATCCCCAAGTGAGTTTATTTTCCATAGATTCTTTTTATTCTCAGAAGATAAAAATAATATAATGAAAAAATTGTCAGATTTAGATGCTGAAAAACTTCTGAAGAGATATAGAATCCCTGTACCCACTGTGAGCCTCGCAAAAAAGGAAGAGGACGCTGTTAAAAAGGCAAGAAGCATAGGCTACCCTGTTGTGATGAAGATATCATCCCCAAAAATCAGTCACAAGACAGACATAGGAGGGGTTATTGTTGGTGTCAAAACAGACGAGGAAGTGAGGAACGCCTTCAAGAAGATCATGAAAAATGCGAGAAAACACACAAATCTGATTGATGGCGTGCTCGTGCAGGAAATGGCTAATGGTATAGAGACAATCCTTGGCAGCAAGGTGGATCCCCAGTTCGGTCATATAATTCTCTTTGGTACTGGTGGCATACTTGTAGAGGTGATAAAAGACTTCAGCATCCGACTGATCCCAATAGAGAAACGAGATGCCTCAGAGATGATAAAGGAGATAAAGGGGTACAAGATACTGAAGGGAGTGAGAGGCAATAAAGCCGTAGACTTCAATGCTCTAGAAGACTGTCTTATGAACCTATCCAGGATGATAGAAAAAAACCCACAAATACAGGAATTGGACATAAACCCCCTTTTTGTGGACCATAAAGGTGTGGTAGCTGCCGATTATCGTATTTTTGTCAAATAAATGCAAATTAATTTAAATACATGACCTATTTGTATATTATTGGATATGCCACGACCAGCATTAAGATCAAGATCTATGAGAAGAGTGAAGAAAAAGACACCTGGAGGTAGATCTGTGATACATTACTCAAAGAAGAAGCCAAAACCAGCTGTATGCGCAAGCTGTAAGGCAAAGCTTCACGGAGTTCCAAGAGACCTGCCTTACAAGATAGGCAAGCTGGCCAAGACAAAGAAGAGGCCTGAAAGGCCGTTTGGTGGACATTTATGCTCAAAATGTGCAAGACATGCAATTAAATCCACATTACACTTAAGGTGATTATATGACAATAGAAATCGGACGCGTTTGTATCAAGACAGCAGGAAGGGAAGCAGGCAAGTTATGTGTAGTTATAAAGAACATGGATGATAATTTCGTTTTTATAACAGGACCCAAGTCTCTCACACATGTAAAGAGAAGAAAGTGCAATATAATTCATCTGGAGCCTCTTGATGCAAAGATATCCATCAAGTCAGATGCATCTGATTCTGAGGTCGAGGCTGAGTACAAGAAGGGAGACATCCTGAAGAAATATCAAATATCCGTGCTTTCTGTCAGGGACATACATAAAGAGGCTGCTCACAAGAAGAAACATGAACCTAAGCCTGCACACAAGGAGGAGCACAAGCCAGAGAAGCCTGCAGAAAAGCCTAAGGAAAAGACAACTGCAAAGAAGCCTGCAAAACCAGTTACGAAGAAGCCAGTTGTCAAGAAGGCTGAAACAAAGAAAACTGCAGCTAAACCTGCAAAGAAAGCCGCACCTAAGAAAAAGGCAAAGTAATTATTTTCTGAACTTCATAACAAGGCTCAATAATATGAGCACTATTCCTATTATCAATAGTACCCAGAACAGGAAGTCTATCTGAGCCACAGTTTCGAGACCAGGGGCTGTTACAATATCCTTTGTGCCTCCAGCTGTGCCTTCTGCTAGCATATCATCTGTTCCAGTTCTTATGTTCTGCATGGACACAGCCTGCTGGAACCACTGGACTATGCTTGAGAAAACAAATATCACACCCAGGGTCAGGACCAGAACAAACCTCACACTGCTATCAGGCTTCACAAGGCCCATTCCTTCTTCTGTCAATTCATAATAGATCCACTTATGCCCTGTGTCTACCTTGCTGACAATGCCTGCATCTTCCAGCTTCTTCAGATGCTCTGTAACAGTTGACGGCGCCAGGCCAAGCCTCTTGGAGAGCTCAGAAGGAAGCATCCTCCTTTTGGTAAGACACTTCATGATGTCAAGCCTTGAATCAACACTCAAGGCCTTCAGCTTGTTTCTATCTATCTCCATATGAATAAAAGACATGTTTGGACTTATAAAATTAAAACCCTCTAGAAACAGCCACGGTTTCAACATCCTGCACATTCTCTATAGATATCAAGTCTGCTTCAACCTTGTCCACAGTTCCCTCTGCATCTTCCACAATCTTGGTGAACTTGAATGCCTTCAGGCCGAATGCAACATCCTCTTCCTCTAATCTTTCAGGCTCAAGCTTCTCCAGATCCTTTCTTATCTGCTCGTAATGCTCCATATCAGTTGGCATTACCTTGAAAACAAGTATTACTTCTCCCATAAAATCACCATTAAGGTCCTATGAACCCACACTTGTCACATGTATATTTATTGACAAGCTTCTTGCAGGTCTCACATCTGAAGACAACACCTTTTCCACACTTAGGACAGTTAAATCTAACCCAGTTGTCCTCAGCTTCTATTCTTTTACCGCAGCTACTGCATTTCATATCGAATCAATTAGTAACTAATTGCACCGTTAGCTATATATATGTTTCTTTCGTGAACGTTTCTTTGCAGAAGTGGTAGCTCTCGTAAAGAAAGGTTCTACCACAAGAAATACAGACCTGTAAGCACCAAGGAAGCCAGTATTGTAAGGAATAAACCAACCTGTGCCATATCCTTTGCCCGCACAAATCCAGTTGAATACGCGATCGTGCTCGGCGGCGTGCCTATCGGGATTACAAAGTCTATGGATACAGCGATTGCAGCCAGTATGGCCAGGCCAGTTATATCAAGGCCAAATGCAGCTGCGAATGGTATCACAACTGGTATGAAGATGGACGCTGCTGCTGTGTTGCTCGCTATTATGGTCAAGACTACCGCAAGCAATGCAACTCCCCATAGGATCAGGAATATAGGCTGGTTTGCAAACATAACAGTGAACTGACCCGCTATTAAAGCATCAAGTCCACTGGCATTTATAGCTGAACCCAAGCTAAGACCGCTGCCAAACATGACAAGAGCAGACCAGTTCGCCTTTCCAAAATCCGTTGTGTCAAGCATGCCTGATAGGTAAAGTAATAGAATAGGTATGAGAGCCACAATAGAAGCTGATATGCCGTGTATGGATGAAGTGAGCCACAGTATAATTGTGATTATGAAGACTATGAAAACAATCCTTTCATTTTTCGTCATCTTCACTCTGTGCTTAGGCACCTTGATCACATCTATTTCAGGTTTGAACCTACGCGTCAGAACAAACCATATGATTGGCAACATGATAACAACAAGGGGAAGGCCAAAATACATCCAGTCAAGGAATGATATGACTATATTCTGCTCTGCGAGGAACCTTGTAACAATCAAGTTAGGAGTGCTTCCTATCAGGGTTCCAACACCACCTATGGTTGCAGCAAATGCAATACCCAGAACCATTGCTTTACCATAACTTGACTTCAGCTTCTGCAGCCCATTCAGTTTCAGTATTGAGAGGCCGATTGGAATCATTATCAGGGTGGAAGCGGTGTTTGTAATCCAGAAAGATAAGAAGGCAGTTATGCACATCAGGCCTAGAAGCACGTATTTGGGATTGTTGCCAACCTTGTTAACCAGTTTGAGAGCCATGTATTTATCCAGTCCATGCTTCTGCATGGCCACAGCTATTAAGAAACCAC
>JBDRNB010000011.1:0-3030 GCA_043811635.1 Candidatus Aenigmatarchaeota archaeon | reverse complement strand
AGCTAAACGTATATTCTTATACCCAGAAGCTGCAAAAATCTGGAGATCGTCTACTTCTGGCATGAATCAGATTATCCTTACTTATTTAAAAGTCTTCAATATCTAGACATGGACCAAAAATATGAATGGTATGCAATGAAGCTAGTCATAATCAATGTCATCATCTTCGTATTCCAAGCCATATTCCCTGTCATAACAGATAACTTTGTTCTTGTCTCAGCTGATGTTGTTGCAAGGCCATGGATACTTGTCACGTCAATGTTTCTGCATGGAAGCATAACCCATCTTTTCTACAACATGTTTGCTCTTGCACTCTTCGGCTCAATACTTGAGAAGTTTGTAGGAAGCAGAAACTTCCTGTTTGCGTACTTCCTTGGAGGAATAGTTGCAAGTATAGGCTCTGTATTCTTCTATGCTGCAGTGCTTGGAGCAAGCGGGGCCATATTTGCCATACAAGGATATCTTGCAGCAATCAGGCCCAAGATGATGATGTGGGTATATGGAGCTCCTATGCCCATGTTTGTGGCTGTCATCCTGTGGGCAGGCTTCAATTTTGCTGGCTTGTTCTTCCCAGCAGGCATAGCTTATGCCTCGCATCTCTTTGGCCTAGCCTTCGGCATCTTATTCGGCATCTACACAATCTTAAAATATCCTCATGTGAGGGAGCAGCGGGAAAAGAAACATGATCGTGTCATGTCTGAGAAAGAGCTTGATAGATGGGAAGATAATTATATGAGAAACTAATAATAATGAGTCTCTACGATAGGTTGCCAATAGCTTCGATATTCTTGGTTTAGGCTACCCTTGCACACACCCTCGAACACACATTTTTCATGTGAGGCCAACTCTACAAGCAGATCAAATGTGCAGGGTGATTTAGAACATCTCATGTCAAAGCACAGGGTCTTCTCACCACAGCAGCTTCTTCCAAGAGGCCAGAAGAAGTCATTCATCTTTGTGACGTCGTGACCAGAAACCCTTGAAACGATTTTCAGGGCTTCCACACAAGCACTTCTAATTTCCTCATCTGAATCAATCCTTTCCCTTTTCAGGAGCTTGTTTTTCAAATCTGCATCAAGTATTTCTACACATCCCATTCTTAGCAACACCCTTTGCATGTGGTAATCCATCATAGGAACAAGGTTTTCAGTATCCTTTATCTCGAACAAATCTGCTTCTACTAGGAACTTGATGAATAGAGTGCTCTTCTTCTTGAGAGGATCTCTATAAGCCTCGAACTTGTCTAGGAGCTCGTACAGGCCTTGACCTTTGTTTATCAGGAGATTGTTGCTTTGTTTGATCAGGTTTGTAAGCTTGTTGTCATATCTCTGCAAGACCTTTCCTATGTCAACCAAAAACCTGGCCCGTTCTTCCAGCCTGTCCAAGGTGCAGTTGTCTGGGTTTCCATCTGGGGAAAATAAAATTCTTAGTTTATTTGACACCTCATATACGATTGCAGCTGTCAAATAAGAGGGGTCCAAGAATTCTGACTTACTCTTAATTAGATATGTGAAAACATCCTCTAAATAATCCCATCCCTTCAGGTTCTTCTTGGCGTTTACCAAGCTATGTGTCTGATGACATATGGCAACTGAGTAGAGATATGCACGGGCTTTGGTTTCTGCATTTGCCTGGATAGTAAGAAATTCTCTTTTGTAGAAATCATGCCTGAAGCTTAGATTTTTCACTAGCTTGCCTATTTGTTCGCATTGCGATACATCCAGCTTGACCATCTCTGATTTCATAACTCATAATTAGGGGTAAAGCCTGTTCAAGACACGTGGGAATGCAGTTGTATCTCTTATGTGGTCGAGTTTGCAGATCCACATCACAATCCTCTCAACACCCAGTCCAAATCCTGAATGTGGAACAGAACCATATCTTCTGATGTCAAAATACCACTCATAATCCTTTGTGCTACTCCCCTCTTTTTTCAGCCTCTGGATCAGCTTCTCCACATCAACCTCTCTCTCGCTTCCGCCTATGATCTCTCCGTAGCCTTCAGGTGCAAGCATGTCACTGCATAAATATGTCTTCCTATCCTTTGGGTTCTCCTTCATGTAGAAGGCCTTTGCCTCTTTAGGGAATTCCACGACGAAAAACGGCTTTTTGAAGTGCTTTGTGAGCTCCCTTTCCTCATCTGCTCCAAAATCCTCGCCATATTGCATCTTGATCCCATCCTTTTTCAGCAATTCCAAAGCTTCCTTGTACTTGACTTTCTTGTAGGGAGCATGCATCTTCACAAGCTCTTTTGGATCCCTTCCAAGCTCCTTCAGCTCCTTGGATCTCCTCTCTACCACACGCTTTAGTATAAAGGTGATCAGATCCTCTTGGAGCTTCATGTTTCCCTCATGATCCATCCACGCAGCCTCGGCTTCTGCGTGCCAGTATTCGGCCAAGTGTCTCCTAGTTCTGCTCTTTTCTGCACGAAAGCTTGGCGCTATGCAATAGATCTTCTCTAAGCTTGCTATCACAGCCTCTGCATACAGCTGCCAGCTCTGGGTTAGGTATGCCTTTCTGTCGAAGTATTTGACCTCAAACAGGGTGGAACCTCCCTCACAAGCAGATCCTGTAAGACTTGGTGATTGGACCTCGAAAAAGCCACTTTCGTGGAAGAAATCATGGATTGCCCTGAATACTTCTGATCTGATCTTGAATATGTTTGTCATCTTCCTGCTTCGCACCCATAGATGTCTATTGTCAAGCAGCAGCTCTGTGCTCTGCTGAGCCTTAATTGGGAAGTCAAGAGCAGCTCCTATTAAAGTGAATTCTTCAGCATGTATTTCGAAGCCGCCAGGAGCCCTTTCATCCTTGTTTACCTTGCCTTTGATCATAATCGAGGCCTCCATAAGGGCCTTTTGTGCGTCCTCAAATCCTTTCACACCTTCCTTCACTACACACTGTACAGTGCCTGTCACATCACGCAGAACCACGAATACTATGTCCTTTCCCTGTCTTGTTCTGTATATCCAGCCTCTTAGAATTACTGATTTGCCAACATGATCCTTGATTTCTTCTATATGTATGGGG
>JBDRNB010000010.1:0-2787 GCA_043811635.1 Candidatus Aenigmatarchaeota archaeon | reverse complement strand
TATGTAGAAGTGGGGACTGTGGACACATTCGGCAGTCATGATATATATATTCTTAATAACATGCGTGAGCTGTTCCAAGATACCTTGGATCTGAGCCAGAACTGTGATTCAGGTCCATGGAATGCAGAGGAAAGCCTCCGGGATTTGAAGGATTACCTGGATCAGCAGGTCTTCATAGGAGGATACACAGTTGATGTGGGAAACCCATCAAGCAGCCTGAATTGCACAGACTGGCCTGCTGCAACGCTTGATCTGAAGTTAAGGGTATTACGGGGTGCAGACACCGAAACAGAGGTTATATACCATCTGGTAAGAAACTAGTAATTCCTCTTCTTGTAGTACAGCATGCCCATGATTCCTGCTACTATTGCTATTAGTATGAATAAAGCCATGATTGTGGCTGGTGGGGCAGTAAGTATTGGCTGAGGCTCCCTGCACACTCCGTTTGAACATCCATTTTCGCATGACGTTTCTGTTACCCATAACTGATCTAGATTACACTGCTGCAAAACGCTTCCAACACACCTGTGTTCTCCTGGGGTGCATCTTGGTGATAGTCTTGGACAATCAACAGGGCATGTGATTGAGCTTTCTCCTGCATCACAAACACCATTGCCGCACTCAACTGGAATATCTTCTAGGCTCTCTCCATACACTTCAGTGGAGAAATCATCTAGAACACCAGTGCTTACATCATCAGAAACCTCATATGTTATAACAAGCTCGTCAGATGGATTCACCTCAGCGAAGACAAAGATGTACTGAGGATCCTTTTCAACAACACCTATAATGGCTCCAGGTGCTGTTACTGTGATGTCATCGCTGCTGGATGCGACAGTCTTTGGCACTGTCTCATAAACAATGAGGTTCTTTACCCTCTTAGAACCACTGTACTTGATCGTTGTTGTGAGTGTTGACTTGCTGGATGTTGTCTTGATGTTTCTTGATGTGGTGAAGTCCTTTGTAATCAGGCTTGAGATGTCAATCATACTGCTTATCTCATCCTTCTTTAGAGCAGATCTGTCTAGTGCCTTTTTTATTGCATTTTGAAGCTTGTTATCACTTTCTAATGTTTTTCCAGGCTTGATTTTGTATTCCTCTGTGGCTTCCTCTACATCATCTGAGCTGCCGGATGAAAATGCTTCCACTTGATGTCTGGTTTGACGTGCCTGCTCCACAATCTGCTGTACAAGACTCTCCTGTATCACAGAAACCATCCCCACAGTATGTTGCGGCTGTTCTGCAGGTTCCATGAACACAGTAGCCTGTAGAACATCCTTCTGAATATGAACATGGAGTACCATCACCTGTCTTGTTCATGGTTAGGTCAAGCTCTGTAGAGGAACCCTGCGGTTTACATGCTTGAGCTGATTGATTTACAGAGACATTGTAGACCCTGAAGTTAACTGTATCACCTACTGAACAAGGGACATGAATAAGGTAATAGCCTGAATCAGGCGTGCCCACTATATCAGTAACCATGTAGGCCGATGTATTGGAATTGTTTATGTGAGCTGATACCACAGCACCGTCAGTAGAGGCGTTTGTGTCAATCAAGACTGTTCCCCACCAGTCAACAGGCACTGCAAATACACCTGGTATGGTCACGAGAAAAAGGAATGATAATATGATTAGACTTGTTGTTATCTTCTTTCCATTCATGAGAATATTTACAAACATAAAACATAAAAGCGTATTTATTGTATTTCCAATCTATCTGTTGTTGATATATTGATCCAATATATATGAGTACCGTCATCTGCACTGAATGTTGTGAAGTCATTTGTTGCCCTTCCTGGAAGGTATGATGTCCATGATGTTGTGTTGTAATAGTAAATTGTCTCATAATTTCCTTCTACAGATTCCAATACCTTCTGAACACTGTAGTTGCCAGCGCTGCTCAAGGAGGATGTCTGAAGGAATGTAAGTGGGAGGTTGAATGAATTCCAAACGCTTGTTACCCAGTCGCCTGAATTTGGTATGACAATCGTGTATCTGGTGAATGTTGATACGTTTGTGTTAGTGCTTCCTACAACAGCCTTCTGAGTACCTGAGGATGCCACAGCACCAGCTCCTATATCAATCTGCAGTGGTGTGTTTCCTATATCTTCTACAGCATCAAATGCTGCATATAGTAGAGTGAAGTTGATTGTGCTGGCATTGTAGGAGTATGTTGATGTTGTTTGAGTTGTGAACTGGACTATCTTACTACCGTCCTGGCTTGTGATATTAATCTTTGTTACATCAATTGTGCTTGAATCAACACTCTCATTGAATGTAAGGCTTACATTCTTTGTAACAGCGCTGTAATACCAGCTTGACAACCCTGGCGCTACGACGTCGAAAGTGATTGTCCTCAGCTGACTGACATTCACATTGCCTGATATATCGGTTATATAAACTGAGTAATTCCAGGTTCCATCATTACCTGCCTGGGATGCATTGAAGTAGCAATATGCTGTGGATCCTGATCCTGTTATGGCTCCTGTGTAGTTTGTTGCAGTTGCATTCGCAATCTCAACAAAGCACGTAGATGGATATGTCTCTGTGAATGAAGCATTAACCTCAATGGAGAAGTTGTTTGAGTGTATTGTGCCGTTTGGTGTTGTTGGTGAAACGAAATCGATTGCTGATGGACCTGTTGAATCAATTGTCCAGTTTCTGTTTGCTGCGCTCGCTATATTACCGGCTATGTCATTGACAAACATTGTTACATTCACCTCTCCGTCTGCTTGTGTTCCGAAGTCCTGGAAGATGCATGAGCCGCTGTTCTCTGTTGTGTTGGTG
>JBDRNB010000009.1:0-2543 GCA_043811635.1 Candidatus Aenigmatarchaeota archaeon | reverse complement strand
CAACACTAAACAGCATCTTTTTGAAATTCTTGATGCTCTCTTCTGCTTGAAGTTTTATCTTCCAATACTCTCTGACAAGATTACCAATCTCCTCAGAACTGTTAGAATGTCTTATCTGGTTAACTATACCCCTTAATGAGGTTATCCTGTCAGCGATCTCCTTTTGTATATCATCTTCATCATGTTTAATCATATTCATCACCTTTCTGCCCATGGACGATTTTATTCCAAGCCCACCTGGTCCAGGCAGGCCACCACCTTGGCCTCCACCGCCGCCACCTTTGATCAGCTTCTTGAAGAATACCCACACACCAAGTATGACGATTATGACTATGAACCACAACTCGCTAATCCACAAGAATGCAGCATACCATCCAGACAGGATGATGAACATGTATATTGCGATCCCAAGCAAAACCTTAAACTTCACACCAAGCCTGCTTGTAACAGCATCAGCTACCACAGTCACGAAAAGTATTATGAGCACAGTTGGAAAGAAGAAAAAGAAAAACAGCTGATTCATCATATCAGGATACTGCTGGATAAACTGCTGACAAGTGTTTCTTGTGTTGTCTTGACAAAGAAAATCCACCAGGATGCTCAGGATGTCTGCCATGTATTAGATTTGGTCGAGAACGCTTAAATTTACGCAGCCTTTGCTACTGGTGTTATAGGCACTACTTTAGATTTTGCAGTTTTGTCTTTTACATCCTTTGGCCGTTCAGGTATTCTTTCCCTATATCCTGGTTCTTCTGTCAGGTCGTATACAAGACGCCTTCTTGAGCCATTTGTAAAGAAGCTTCTTCTTATCTTCGCAATCATCTTGTATTCCTCTTTTGTAATAAACTGTCTGAAACCAGGAGGTGAGTTTTTGATTAAAGTCGCTTGTATTACATCGAAAGGAGCGTCCACGAAATCGTATATCTTGTCACCTATTGCCCAGTAAACGAAAGAATTTATTTTGTTTGGCTTCATATATTCCCTTACAGTGTAAGAAATTCCATCAACTGTCATTGATTTTGGCTTGAAATCCCCATATTGCTGTATTCTCCATGTATCATCCTTCACAAGCCATTGTCTGAGCCTTAGAGGCTCAGGGAAAAGATCATCATTTTTTATGTCCCCCCTTGTATACTTCTGTGCTGGAATTCCATCAAATTCTTCGTCATACAACTCATCAATAGCACCTCTGGGATCATATGGTGATTTCATTTTATCCCTTACAGTTTGAATGTTCTTTATCAATTCAGAATCTGTTGGAAGAGGATCATTCTTATCTCTTATGAATACTGGAAATTCGTGATCATACATCTCGACAGTGAACATTGTATCGATTTCTGTAGGATCATTGTAGAATCCTCTCCAGGCCATAAGTTTGGGAAACGTTTTGTTAGCTCTTGAAATGGCCCTTTGTTCATAAAGTGTACTTTGCCAATTCAAATAGTCTATCAAGCCTATTGATAATTTACTGCGTTTGTCAGAAGGAGGTAAAGATTCTTGATAAGAATCACGCAAATAATCAGCAGTTCTATGTGCTGCATAATATATAGGGACCTTCCAACCACCTTCTAAAAAATCCTTTATATTCACAAATGGGTATTTTATTTTTGAGCTATCCTCTTTTGGTTTAGGCATACTAACCATCCCCCTTATCATATGAAGAAGCATATGCAAGCTCATATCCATTTGAATACTCAGGATCGAATATCTCTTTTACGTATCTCTTTGTCATCTCGCTGAAGTCGCCCATCTTTTCTCCGTAGTGTTTTAACCTGTCCCTTACCTTGAAGTATTTTTCAACTCCTTTGCTCAGCGCGTTTCCATCCTCAAGTTTCATGTTATGCAGTTCCATTGCTCCAATGAACTTTGCCCACGAAAAGAATCCGCCACCTCCAATAGCATCCTTTTCCAGACGAGCCAAAAGCTCAGATTCAAGGAATGCCTCCTCATCTATCCTTGCATCCCCTTCAGCATCAGAAAACTTCATTCCACCAAGCTCTACTTCTGTCTCGTGTCTTGTTATGTAGTCCTGTAGGGCCTTGGCAGTTGCAGCAAGATAACCATCACCACTTTCCCTTGCTTTCATGTAAGCACTGGCGAATGTTGGAATTGTAATCTCATTTGTATCATAATTAGCATAACCCAACCAATTTGAGTCTACCATTGTGTCTCCAACTTCTCTTACATGGTAATTTTTTCCGAACATATCCTTCCTTTTATGTCACTATTTAATAGTGACAGTAAAGCTTTATAAACCTTTCGGTAGGTCGTAGTATGTTGGTTTTACCTCAAAAATAGGCGTTTTTAGGCCTTTATCCGCGTTTTCAGGCCTCTCCAGACCAGCAAGGTGATTGCCATGCCCAGAGCTGCTCCCACTATAACATCACCTGGATAATGGACATTAAGAGCGATACGCGAATATCCGACAAGAATACCTATCACATACAATGGTATAACCCATTTCTTCCTTATCACGAGAAGCAGGGATGTCAGAAATGTGAATATGATTGTTGCATGGCCTGAAGGAAAGGAGTCGTCATGTG
>JBDRNB010000008.1:0-3600 GCA_043811635.1 Candidatus Aenigmatarchaeota archaeon | reverse complement strand
GAAGTGATTGTGGACATGATTAATGCAGCGTGAGCTATAGTGAATTCGCTTTCTGAGCACGGGTTTCTTTTCGGTTTATTGACTTTTCCCTTGTCTTTTCCAGACTTGGGAGTCTTGCCAAATAAATAAGATTTTGTTTGATGCTTGAATAAGGGATATTCAGGCACATGCAAGGGAGGTCTTATGGCTACTGATTTGAACAATATGAAGGACGAACACGTCGCCTTTTTGAATATACTACTCTTTCTCGCACATTCTGATCTAAATGAGGGGGAGAAGAAAAAGATTCGAAGGGCGGCAAGCAAGGAGGAAATTGTACATGCTGTAAATGGGAGTGGTAATAAACTTCCAATCATTCCCAGGATTCGACTTCTTAGCATCATGGGAGGAAAGCTGACCGCAGAGTTTCTGAATACTTTTGAGAATGATCTTCACCAAGGCACTTACGAAAAAGTTTGGAATATGACGTGTCTTCCCGTGATTCAGGATGCTGAGAAAGAAGCTGGTAAGGTTCAGGCTAAACCAGCCAAGAAGTCAAGAAGAAAGAAGGTTACGTCTGAAGTTGGAACCAGCTCTCAATTTACTGGCTTGCATGCATCTGCTGATGTCCCACCGGAATTTGTTCAGGCGAAACTTTATCAAGAAACCCCAATACGTAAGAAAGATGCTCCTAAAAGAAAGGAAGGAATTTGTTCAGACGAAAGTTCTTCAACTGCAGAAGCACGTCGGGATTACCAGCGCAGATATTATCAAATACACAAAGAGAAGGCAAAGGAGTATCAGCGGCAGTACAATCTTGAGCACAAGAAAAAAGGCGGCGGTGGCAGAGGGAGAGGTCGTGTTGCTGAGCGCGAAGTTGTGCGAGGCACATACAACACTGCCGATCTTATGCATTCGCCAGTAGAGAAGACCCTTAGGATGATTGAAAAAATCATCAATGGGGAACGTTTATTCACAATGTAGAGTTCAAGGAGGAACTTGTAATGGGATTTTGGTTTTGGAACAATGTGGGGAGTGGAGAAGAGGACGACAGCACCATTGAAGTCAATGCAGACTTTTTACCACCGGGTTTCGAACCTCCAATCACAACAGAACAACCTGTGATTGAGCCCAATTCCCAACAACCCTCAAAATACGCTCACGATGGTCCGTTCTTTCCGGACCTTGAATAGGGAACATAAATGCTTATTTTAACACGGAAGTTGGGGGAGTCCATCACCATTGGAGATGACATCAAGGTATCTATCCTTGGTGTCCGCGGCAGGCAGGTCAGGCTTGGAATTGAAGCTCCTTCAGATGTGGTTATTCACAGGGAGGAGATTTATGTGAGAATCCAGCGTGAAAACCGTGCTGCTGTCAATCCAAACATGAGTGGTGTTCTTGCTATAATGACAAGGATAAATAATCTTCTGGGTAGCAGAACCCAGTCAACAGCAGCAAAGTGAAGAGGGATTATGAATAGGAGGAAATATAATACAAAAACCGTGCCAGCATCTGTACGCATAGTATCTGAAGGTAATGGCACTTCTCGAACCCTTAAATTTGAAAGGGATGATTCTGGACGGGGGAATGCAATTCGATGCAGTGCTGATATTGAAAGAGTCCGTACAACAGTTGCAAAATGTATTGACGATATTGTTGCAAAACGAGGGGAAAGAAGTGAACCACATTTGTGTCTTAGCCTGGTCGGCCTAATAATCGGGAGAACATCACAGACCGACTTGTTTTCAGATCTGACCTCAACGCTAAGATATGTTCAGAGAATGTCCTCTGAAAATGATGTTGTGTTTAGATTCTGCGTAAACACGCTTCAAACAAGTTCATCTTCCAGATGGCATTCACTGAGACAACTCCCTGGTTTTGTTTCAGTTTGCAGCAGGGGGAATTCCAAACTCAAAGAACAAAAGGAGAAAAAGCTCAAAAAGTAAAAGACATTTCATAGGACGAAGATCAGGTGAATAGGACTCACATACTCACAACCTTATACACACGTCAAGGAGTGATGTATGCGAGTTAAATTTGTCTTGACAATGGACGATGTAGTGGTTGATGATAGAACTATCGATCAAATCATCCTTGATTGGGAAAGCGATGTAGACCAGAAAGAGATCATGGAGGTATCTCATAAGTGGATAACCACACAGAATTTCCTCACTAACAGGATGTCAGGTCTGGCCCGTGTGGGGGATTCATCGCTGACAATCGAACCACTCGAAGAATTCTAGAAAGAGTAACAATAACCTGCATGTGAGAGGAACATATGCCTAATAAACCGCCGCCGTCTTCTAAAAGAAGAGGGGGTTCACAGACGTCAAAAAGGATCCTGAATCCAAAGGGGAGAAGGACGTCAAAAAGGAAATACATTAGGACTGCGAAGAAAAGGAGAAGAAAAGAACAAGCACAAAATCCAACACCACCGATAGAATCGGTAAGATCTATCTTTAAACGTGAAGTTGAGGCTGCTGTTATTAGTGCACGCGAAATGGCATCTCGGGAAAGGATTGAAATTCCCAATACAGTAGTCATATCAGTAGAGGAAACTATCCCATATCAATCACGGATAAGAGAATGGATAGATCTGGATGGTTCGAGTTGTCTGATAGAAGGTTTACAATGTGATATTAAAGCTAACAGTTTTGGATCACTACCTAGTGAGAATGATGAACAACCATCCAATTTTGTAGCCAAATATACAGTAAGCTTACCGTCGGAATTGAGTCTAGATTCCTCTCGTTGGGGGATCAAAACAAGAAAGAAATCTCCTTAAACACTGAAATGGAGTTTGGTGTATCCCATAGGTCATGGGAGCTCACATGGATAGAGATGCCCTCACCATCTTTTGGTATCTAAGTGGGTAATGACAAGGAAGTCTAGGAGAAATCCTGACTTCCCTTTATACTGTCTATTTAAAGGGATATCTAGTTTATTTAGTTGTGCGCCCCAATTAATACTATGTTTGAAGCATTGATACTTGCTGTGGAGGGTTTTGTTCAGGCTTATGGTCTGCTTGGAACATTCATTGTGGCCTTTACTGAATCGATAATAGTTCCAATACCAACAGCAACTATAGTATCATCTGCAACAACGTTTGGAGCAGATCCAATCCTAGTCACAATCATAGCCACAATAGGTTCTGTTCTAGGAGCTATCGTGGGATACTATCTAGGCGTCAAACTTGGTAGACCTGTTGCCAAAAAATATTTCGGGAAGCATATACCACGTGTTGAAGCGTGGTTTCAAAAGTATGGTGCATGGGCTGTTTTCATAGCCGCTTTCACGCCAATACCATTCAAGGTGTTCGCGTGGATGGCAGGAATAACCAAGGTAAACATGAAATACTTTATTCTGGCCTCTATTGCAGGCAGATTCTTACAATTCCTGCTTGCTGCATATGTTGGTGCTCTATTAGGTCCATGGTTCCTGTGTTTGTTTGGTTATTCTAGCTAATTTTAGTCTTGTTCACTTTTGTTCACTGCAGTCTTTATATCCTGTTCATTCCTTGGAAGAACCAAGGAGGTAAATGTATGGACAAGAAATATCTTGTTGCAGTTGTGTTTGCATCCATACTCCTGATTGGAGTTGCAACAACTCAAGCTATAA
>JBDRNB010000007.1:0-2093 GCA_043811635.1 Candidatus Aenigmatarchaeota archaeon | reverse complement strand
CTTGTAGCTCCCCTGCGGTGATAAACCAAAACATCACATCGAACAAGTTTCGCTCCGATACTCTCTGCTCTTCTGAAAAGGTCAATATCTTCTCCGTGCATCTCCGTGAATTGTTCGTCATATCCATTTATCTTGTCCCATAATTCTTTACTAAATACAAAACAACAGGCCGGAGTCTGCCAGGGTTCGGTTGGAGCGATACCCCTTAATCTGCAAAATTCCTTCTCCTCTTCTAACATTGGAAAACCTATATTTCCTTCCCTTGCCACTTTATCGGGCAGATAGTTCCAGCCGAATGGAAGCATTACATCATTGTGGATGCAACATAGAATATCACCGGATGATTTAGAAAACCCATAATTGTATGCCTCCGCTATTCCCATTCTCTTTTCAATATTATGATATTTGATTCTCGGATGATCCATCATCCCTTTTAAGTAAATTCCTCCATGAACTACAACAATCAATTCCCATGACCCCAGTGTTGTCATGTAGGCAGACTTGATCGTTTCAAGTGTCATTCCCTCTATGACTGGATGAACTACTAACACTGGCATCACAATACTAAGCATATTTTGTAGCCTTTACTCCAAACCAAGGAGTCGGTCTTGGGGGCGTATCGTGACTTATTGCATCCACCCTGAATCCATTGTTTTCCAAGATCGCAGATAGATACTCCGGTGTAAATCCGCTTTTATGATATTGCCCATCATCTATTTGACTTCCGTATATAAACATCGCAACCGATCTCCATCGGTAAGGCCCAACCCATTTTAATCCTTCTGCTAATCCGAGTATTCTTTCCATATCAGGAACTCCTATATAAATAGTCCCTCCTTTTTTAAGAACCCTATTCCATTCCCTAATTGTCTTATCTGTGTGGCATATTGGAATATGCTCAAGTAATTGAGAGGCAAGAACCTCGTCAACGCTTTCAGTCTTAAAAGGAAGATCAGTTGCATCGAGCTTAACATCAACATTCTCGGCGTGAAGATCACAGTTGATTCTATTGGGGTCGTAGTGCAGGCCACACCCCAGGTTCAATTTTATCATGTTTTCTCCAAACTAAAAGATTGACTGGATATACTTTCTTTGAAACCAGATATTCCCTTACTGCATCCTGGTCCATACTGATATGCTCTGGATTTAACCGATCTGTATTAACAAAATAATTAGTAACGATATGTCCCCCATTCTTCATGCTCGATATGATATTGTCTAAGTGAGATTTCCAATCCTCCAAATGTTCTATGATGTCAAATAGTAAAATAACATCATAAGAACCATTTATTTTCCATCCAGCCTTAAGATTTCTTTTCTTAACCCTCCATTTTGTAAATTCATAAGCTGGAGTTCCTTCAATGTCAACAAAATCCATATCATGTCCGTATTTCAATAATTCAAAACCAAGGGGAGCCGACCCACATCCAAAATCAAGACCCTTCATTTTTTGACCATTCATAAGATTCAAAATAGACTTGAATAGGATAGGATCTGCCGAATCAGGATGATTATGAAACCAATATTGTCTTGCGACTTGCTCTTTACCAAGATTTTTATAATATTCATCCTTGTCATCATAATATCCAATATGTTTTCTTTGTAATTCTTGATACTTACCTGCAAGATCATTGATCTCCTGCGGAGTCATCTTTAAATATTCCTCTACATCCATATTGTAAAGATTCTTAGCTGATACAATAGCCCAATCGTCAGACATTTTCCCAACAATTCTCTGTGTGGTTTTTTCTCCTTCTCCTATATTCTTGCTTGTTATAACTTCTCTGATTTGCTTGACATGACCTATCTCTACCGATGTATCGCACCAAACCGTAAACCCCTGCTCTTTTGTCTTAGAACATATCTGAACATCTGTTCCCATCGAAAACTCAGGTTCAAACCAAGGAGACACTACACGATCAAATATTTTCATGTTAATCAGGATACATCCTCCACCTGTAACATCGACTTCCTGCATTTTAGATTCAATCTCTTCTTTTTTAATCCAGTAATACTTTCCATCAACACCCTTTCTCATAATTACTGGATGATGAATACCGGCCCGCTGGAAATACAATGCTCCGATGATTCCG
>JBDRNB010000006.1:0-5826 GCA_043811635.1 Candidatus Aenigmatarchaeota archaeon | reverse complement strand
ATATTGAGTGCTGGCAGGAGACATGCACAGAATGTGAGATATGCAAGTATGATTCTGGCGAGATTACGTGCAATGATAACCAATACTTTGACAGGGAAAGAGGACATTGCAACTGCGAGGAAGGGTATTACGATTGTGATGGCGACTGGAATTCAGGCTGCGAGTCAAATGAGGAATGTGGTATGTGTGTAGAAGAAACATGTGCAGCAGACAGATGTGGATGGGGCAATGTGATCCAACACTTTGGATGCTTTGAAGGAAATACATGGGTAGAAGAAAAGGGATCATTAAGATTTACTGGAACATGCAGATCCATGCCTTCAGGTGGAACAGAAGGATGGGCATACTTCAACTACTGGGGAGAGCCATTTGGAGAACTGGAAAACTTAAGATATCAGATGGAACAGGAGCTTGGAGATGAATGGTGCAAGTGGGATCTTGAAAACCTGAGAAATGAGAGAAAAGAGATAGTCAATTCCATGGATAACAAATTCCTTAGATGGTTCTTTGAGGATTACATTCCACAGTTCCCTGATGAATGGGAGAAGCACATAGGAGGAATCTATGATACTTACTGGAGGATTGTTGACAACAACCAGAGAGCTGCTGAAATGATCAAATGTTCACGCGATAATTCCTTACCTGAGGAATACACACCAATTGATATAAGCTACAACACAGAATTTGGCTCTGTGCACATATGGGAGGTTATGACAACAACAAGCATGTTTGGGGAGCCAATGCAGATACTCACACCATATATGCAGATATGGGTGTTCCCAACAAAGGACTTCCTGAAGGTCATGCTGAAGGAGAGCATGGAAACAGGCATCATGCCAGGACCAGAAGAGAAGAGGAAGGAAACATCAGCTTCAGACATTGAGAAAATGAGAAACAATCCTGAAGTCGTGTCTATTGTGAATGACTACAGCCAGAGATATGGGGGAGAAGCAAAATTCATAATGAACCTGAGAGACGGAGATGAAACAGTCTTTAGGGCATACATCAAGATGAATCCTAACACAATGGTTGAAGCAAAGACTGTTCCTCTGGACTTCTATGAGGAAGATATAGATGCAACACTTACCATGGATTTTGAATTCTTCTATAACATGATAGTGACTCAAGAAAGAAGTATGCGTGGTGGGCATATAGAAAAGCCACCATGGGCAGAAGGGGTTGACATATCAGAAAGCCTGGGAGGATTTGTGAACGGAATAAACATGTGGTTCATGATCCAAGGGGGCATTTCATCAGGCCAGATCACATCAGATCCACCAGGGTCTCTCAATGACGTCCTAAGAACGCTGCAGTTTGTAATGGGTGATCCAGAAGATTCTGGACCCAGTGGAGAGGGACCAAGTAGAGAAGAGAATAATCAGCAAGTTCAGACAGAGTCTGAAACCAGTCAACATGATAAAGAGGCTACATCAGAAGGAGACGAAGGCTTCTTCGGTGCTCCTGGTGGGGAAAAGTCTGAGGGAGAGATGTTCGGCAATCCAGGCGGAGAAAAATATGATGAGTTTGGTGGAGAAGGCTTCTGGCCAGGCGGAGAAAAGCCTGAAGGTGATCTGCTTGGTGGGTCAGATGGAAAAGGGGCCTGAAATAAAATAAATAAAAAATAAAAAAATGCCTTAAGTTTCATCCAAGTAATGAACGTGTGCTTCTCCTGAAACGCCGGCTTCCTTCATTTTCTCTTTCAAATCTTTGGATTCAAAGAATTTCTTGGCCTTTTCCTTGCTTTCCCATTTAAACAAGCCAAATATCTCGTTTCGATTGCTCGATCCTCTAAAGATCCGAGAACTTTGCTCTCCACTGGATTTTCGCATTTTTTTATGTTCGTCAAAGAGTTTTCTCCAGCTATCATAGTCTTTAACTTCATGTTTTACAGCTACATATGTCATGTTAATTACCTCCTCAATTAATTGGAATTATAACACTCCAGACCATCACCTGTGTAATTAACTTCTGCGCTTATAATATCGTATCATAATAATTAAAACACGTTTTAATCATATCAAAATGCCGAATGATTTCAGACGCAGGGATAAAAGAACCAGGCCCCTTACTCATTTATTGTTTACGAGCTAATAGATATATAGTGAAATGATGAACATTCTTCGCTTGTTGTTATACATTCCATTTCTTGAGATTAGAAGAAGGATGACTGGGAAAAAATTCATAGCCGATATTGATGTGTCAGACAACTGCAATCTCAGGTGCAGACACTGTTATCATTTTCACGGAAAAGATGTTTTTGAAAAGAAAGAGATACCCATAGAGACCTGGGAACAGAGATTCAGGGAGCTTCACAGCTCAGGGATTAGGTTACTTCTCATGGTAGGAGGAGAGCCGGCACTCAGAAAGGATGTTCTCATGCTTGCTAATAATATATTCCCGGTTGTCAGCGTGATCACAAACGGAACAATTAAAATACCCAAGGAATTTGACAACAGGCTAATTGTTTCAATAGATGGTTCACAAAAAACAAATGATTCCATAAGGGGTGAGGGTACCTTTGCAAGGGTTTTAGAAAACTATTCAGGAGACAAGCGTGTAGTTATAAACATGGTATTAATGAAAGACAATTATAAGGAGCTCGGGGAGGTTGTTGAAATTGCGAGAAAACATGGCTTCAAGGGAGTTGTCTGCAATATAAACACGCGGGGGGTTGCTTTAAAAAATCCAAAATTAGTGAACGAGAGAAGAAACATAATTAATGAACTGAAGCGGGTGAAATCCCTTTACCCAAAGGAGCTTCTCCTGAGCAGGTCAATGATAAAATGGTACGAACAGCCGGATCATAGTGATTCTTGTCATTGGGGTGATGAAGCCCTTCACTTCGATGTATCGTGGAACAAGAGAAGATGCTTTTTCGAATCAGACTGCACGAATTGCGGATGTTTTGCAGGAACATTTCAAAGCCCTCTCAAAACGTTTTTTCACCCAAAAGAAGCTATCCGAATATTCTCGGTCTGAGTTATTTCACTTCTGATATTATAACAATATAGTTCTTCCCGTATTTCTTGGCGCATTTGGGGCATGTGGTATACCACATGTACATCTTTTTTACCTTCATTTTTTTCTTATTCGCGTCTGCCACATACTCTTTGCACCACATTCCTGTATTCTTGTACGGGCCTTCGTAGACCTTGCTGAAGAACTTGCCGCTTATTGTGACATTCTCTGAGTTAGGGATCTTCCTGTCAACAGCCAGATATACTTCCATATTCCACATGGACGTGTGGTATGAAAGGCAGAGATTGTCTAGTACCTTTGCCCCAGATTTTCTTGTTTTTTCGTCAAGCCGTTTCATTGTAGAACCAAAACCTATTGGCATGTAAAAAAGAGTGAAAACCTTGTCCTTCACAAACATCTTGTCCTTCCAGTTAATGGTCTTGTTATCCCATTTCTTGGGATCGAATTTAGGGCAGCACTCGTCCTTGTTCATATTAGATAATTGATTTTTTGAGATATAAAAGTTCTGAAGGAGAAGAAATCCTACACCAAAAGAATAAAAAGCTTTCATCAAACTCCTTTTTATGGATGTTGAAAATGTAAGGGATAGAGCAATGAATTTCTTGCGTAGATATGGCCATCTCGAAAATTCCCACAGTAAACCAAGATTCACCGATGATCCCATTTTGGGTGGCCCATTATGTGCTTCAGGAGCCTATCCATGGAATAGAAATAATTCTGATTTTTATGAACAACCCAAGACAGGAGAAGAAGTTTACACTGAAAGATTTCAGGTTGTACAAAGAGATTTTCCCCGAATATTGGAATGGGATTTTAATGAAAAAATAATTGGAGATATACCTGATTCTGAAGAATATATATTGGTTGATATTGGCTCTCATCTAGGAGATTCTAATACAAGATCATTTGCAAGGAGAAAGCCTCATGTGAAGGTTTTCATGATAGATAAAATACCTAGAGATCAGGTGGAGCTTGCGATGAAAAAAGAGATATCAGGCGAATGGAAACCTGATTATCCTTTCAGATCCTACGTTCCAATTGTAGGAAGTACACAAGACGTAGTTAATAATTTATTTGTAGCTAATGGGTATAGGAATGTGACCTATTTGAACAAGGAATTGAAGTTATTTGATGAAGAAACAAATCTTAGAGACATTCAGAATGCACTTGCAAGAAGAAAGGTAATTTTCACTGGATTTAGAAATCCTAATGGGTTAGGAAATATAACAGTTTCGGAGGCTATATATCATAAAGCGGAAGGTGTTTATTTAACTAACTCTGCTCTTGAAAAAATAACACCAGGTTCCGAGCATTTCAGATACATGATGAGATTCTTAAAGGAAAACATGTTAGATCAGGAAATACAAAGGATCATGTCCTTAATGCACGATCCCGATAGTCCAAAAGGGAAGAAGAGAAGTGACAAATACCATTACAAAACTACTGAAAAGTATTTCGCACTGGCACTCAAGCTCATGTTTTTATTGCCTCAAGTAGACAGATTGCAGAGAAGTGGAATGGATGCTACTTTATATTCAGAAAAAGGAAATGAGAACGGTCAAAACTATAACAACCCAGATCATTTTTTAAAAGCGTCTCGGAAATAATACGCTATGAGAGACAGGAGCTCACGCTGAATAGCATGCGTTGCTTATAAAATTACTAAATAAAGTATAAAGATGGTTGGAGTTGAGAAGCCAATTCTAAGTGGAACAATCAGAATAAAGAGCAAAGACCTGAAGCCATATGAAAGGGTAGGGCCCTCTTGGAAGGAATCATCAAGAAGATTCCCTGAAGCAATGCACGTGGTGCAGCTTTTCAAGGCCCATGACAACTTTGAATTTCTCGTGGATAAGAAAAACCCGGAATTCCTCAAAGGCCAGCTGTCACCAGAGGGGAAATGCCAGGGAGCAAGGGTTAACACTCTTCCTGATGGAAGGAAGCTGGACAAGGCTTATTCATTGTTTGCTACGTATCTGACCATGCATGACGAAGAATCGAATGACCACTGGGACGTTCTATACAAGAACCCAGGTGGAACTTACTCATATGTCTACACTCTCGAGAAGAAGGCCAAACTGACCAAGAAAAAATACAAGACAGTTGAGGAGTTTGAGAAGTATTACCAAAGGCTGGAAAGGAATGTACTGGAAGCATTGAATGACAGGAATGATTCACTTTCTGTTCCAATGTATACGCTGCTTAAAACCCACATGCGGATAGGCAATGAAATATATTACAAAGCGCACGGGCATAAGGGGCTTACAACACTGAAGAAGGCAGACATACACATCAATGGAAACAAGGTAACCTTCAAATACAAGGCAAAGAACGGCGTTCCCAGAAGCATAACAAAGGAGTTTCCGGACATATACATAGAAAGGCTGAGTGAGATTCTAAGCTCAATTGAGGATTCAGCCTTTGTTTTTATCAATTCTGAAGGTCACCCACTTGATGATAAGAGATTCAAGAGGGCATTCAAGAGATACTGCGGAAAGGAATTCTACCCACATATAATAAGATCATATTATGCGACCAAGATAGCGAAAAAATTCCTGGCTGAGCATGATTCAGCAACCAAAAAGGAGATTAGAGAGTTATTCACCTCAATAGCAGCAGACCTGGGACACAAAAAGTTCGTCAAGAAGGAGCAGGTCTGGAAAGAGAGGTATAATGTAACCATACACCACTACATACAGCCAGAGTTGCTGGAGCAGGTAAAGGGCCTTGTTAAAGAGTAGATGGTTGGAGAAAAATCAGAGTTCATGTTGAATTATATGCACGATTAATATTTAGATTTAATCACTTATTTGATATCTTCCATGATAGTTGTAATTTTGCTTCAAT
>JBDRNB010000005.1:0-13589 GCA_043811635.1 Candidatus Aenigmatarchaeota archaeon | reverse complement strand
TACAAACTAAAAGAAGAACAGGCTTAGAGGATTTTGTAGCAGAGAACCAATGGATGGGAAATTAAAGAAGCTTAATGTCATTGGCTGAGTGGATAAACCACCGCATTTTCCGTTGTTGCATGTTAGTCCGCTTCCACAATTGTCGTCATTGCAGCATGCCTGACCACTTGATCTTGAACCATCTACTATACAGGAGTTTGAACAACAAAGTCCTTCCTTGTTGTAGCCATTGCCTCCAATAGTTCCTGATTCGCAACCATATCCATCTATGGAGCAGGATGTATATAATGTTCCACCACTGCATGTTGGATTTGTATTACTACAGGCTGCTGTGTTTGTATCACACACTGTGCCTGCGCACACGCCATTGGCATTTGGGCTTCCAGCTGTGACACTGTTATCGCATATGTGATTGTTCGTGCACATACAATCTTCATCTCCATCTGACCAATCTTCGGTTTGTCCAGATGTTTCTCCACTATCCATCAAAGCTGTGCAGCAGTTTGATTGAGCACAAAAACCATTCTTCACATATCTTGGTGTTATTGAGGTTGGTGTTACATCAGTATCACACTCTCTTCCAGATGCACATGCAGAGTAGTATGTAGATCCGCTCTTTGCAACAAGGTTTGTATCGCATGTACCTGAGGCACAAAGGCCATCTGCTGTACCATCAGAATCTGTATCATCACACTTGTCACCTGAGGAATCGCAACCACAGATGATGTCGTCTCCACTTAAAACATAGATTGTGTCTGTCGCAGAAAGGCTTGAATCCCTTACAAGACCAGAACAGTATGTTCCGTCTATGCACCATTCGTTGTTGTATCCAGAACAGCTTACGTCATTTCCTGTTCCTATCTGATTTCCATTGCAACAGCAACCGGCGCTTGAGCTGTCTGAACTGAAATCATCACTTGATCCGTCATCACCGCAGCACTTGTTTGCACCCCATACCCAGGTATAGGTTCTATACTCTCCTGAAACACATTCGTCACCAGATGTTCCACTAGATGCGCAGCACTTGGAGCATGCACTCAGGCTCGTGTCACAATCGTAACAATCGCCATCCACATATGGTGCGCTTGTCACATCACACTGACCTATGGCATCAGAACAGCATGAATCGCCATTTACACAAGCACCAGAACCAGCTCCGCAAATGCCTGATGGATCAGGTATTACAGGCTCGTCTGTCCGAACAACCGTGCTCATCCCAAGGCCAATTGCTTCTGCTGCCGGGACTGAAAAAATGAGAAAACTCAAACCAAATATTAGTGTAAACACTCCAACTAATTTAGCTGACTCCATCAGCAACCACTTGTTTATACTTGGGCTATGTATTTAAAGATGTGATTGTTCCAAACCATACATTTAAATCCTTTTAGCTCACCATAATATAGCTTGGTGTGTGTTATGAAATGCGGATGCGGCAAGAAAGCTGTTATTTTCAGGAGATATGAAGGATTGCACCTCTGCAAGAATTGCTTCTGCAAATCCATTGAAAAAAGGGTGAAGCGGACTGTCAGGCAGAATAATATGATCAAAAAAGATGATAGAATAGCCTTCGGTCTGTCTGGTGGCAAGGATTCCTCTGTTGTATTGTATATCATGTTGCAGATATTGAAGCCTATGAAGGCTGATTTCTTCGCGTTCACAATAGATGAGGGAATTAAGGGGTACAGGGATGGTAGTATTCGGATAGCTAAGAAGCTGTGCAAGAAGCTGGATGTGAAGTATCACATATATTCTTACAAGGAGCATCTTGGAACAACTTTGGATAAAAAGATGGAAGAAGTGAGGAAGAATCCAGACCTGCTACAGACCAATTGCAGCTACTGTGGTGTTGCCAGAAGATACTTGTTGAACAAGGTAGCACGAGACCTGAAGGCAACAAAACTATGTGTAGGTCATAATCTGGATGACGAGACGCAGACAATAATCATGAATTATGTGAGAGGCGACATGGCAAAGGCATCTAGAATGGGAGCTATCACAGATTATTCCATACCAAAGGATGGCACGTTTGTTCCAAGGATAAAGCCTCTAAGAGGCATACCTGAAAAGGAGGTCACTTTGTATGCCCTTCTGAAGGGTCTTGATGTGCAGGAGGACGAATGTCCTTATGCAAGCGGCATTCGGTTTGATGTAAGGGATTTCCTGAATAGCATGGAGCACAAGTATCCAGGAATCAAGTTCTCTGTTCTTGAGTCATTCGACAAAATGCTGCCAATAGTTAGAACATTTGTGGATAAGCAGAAGAAAAAAATCAGGCATTGTAAGAAATGTGGGGAGCCTAGCTCTGAAGAAATATGCAATGCATGTAAGATGTGGTCTTAGCGGAGCTCTCTTATCTGAACCTTGCCGCCAATCTTCCAGTACAGTACTTCCTTTCCAGAGTCCAATTTGTCTTTGAATTCCTCTGGTATGGATGCATCGAACGTGGAATAATCTTCAAGGTCCATCAGCTGTGCTATATTACCATCAATAGAAATTACCTGTGCTTTCCTCTTATCTATACTTGGCTGTGGCACATCTGCGGAAGAAGGTTTTAGAAGCATTCTTTTCTTGCCATCAAACATCCCCATTGCCTCAAGACGTATCTTTGTGGATCCATGCTTTCCTGGTTTTGATTTTGTTATGCTCAGAACCTTGCATGGCTCATCGTCAATCATTACATAGTGCCCTGGTTTCAAATCCTTGATAGTTACCATATCACAACCCTTGTTGAAATATGATGGAGAAGTAATAAATAGTTTTTCTAAAACTACTTTGCAATTTTCTTCTTTATCTCTTCGAAATGTTTAGAAAGATTCTCTGGTTCAAGTTTGTTTTTCAAATGTGCAGAGAATATCTTCTTGTATTTTTCAGGCTTTTCCTTCTTCAGGTTTGAAGCATAATTCGAGATGTGCTTTCCTGATATTCTGTCTTCCTTTGGTAGTATATCATCAGAATGAGGAACGTCCAGACCCGCATCCACAGCTCCCTTCAGTGCCGCATATATCTTTGAACCCTTTGTTGATCTGTACAGTCCCATGTCAAATACAACTGATGATATATTGTGTTTCTTCGCATTCGTAGCACATAAATATCCTGTGAGATAAGCTGATGGTATGTTACTATGGCCCTTCCATCCTAGCTTCTTTATATGTGAAGCATTCACAGATACAACAACATGATCTCCATTGCTGTCATGCTTGACAATCTGGCATGTGATGTTGTTGGCTGACTTTCTTACAACCAGGCGAGGCTTTTTGGATTTCAATAATTTCAGTCTCAGTCTGTAATCTGTCTTTCCTTCTCTTCTTCTCCTGTGAGGTACTATATGAATCTTTCCTCTTGCCATAATATCACTTCTTGCCCCTTTTAGCTTCTTGTCTCTTTATCTCCTTCTTTGTTTTTCTCCTCTCCTTTTTGGCATCTCTTTTCTTCTTTTTCGCTGGTTGTGTATTTTTGGTTTTCTTTGCCTTCTTTCCCTTAAGCATTTTGTTATCTTTCAGATAATTCATAAGATGTTTCTTATCCCTGAAAAATCCTCCTTTGATTCGAGAGTATAAAATAGCATAATCCTTTCTTTCTATCTGGTCTGCATCTTTCAGTTCCTTTAACATGCGTCTCAAAGGTCTTACCTTGTTGATCCACAATCCCTTAAAGTATGTCCTTGCGCCTGCAGCTCCTTTCTTGCTTCCGTCATACTTCCTTCTTCCCTTCTTTTTTTGTGCTTTAATGACCTTAGAGTATGCCTTTGTTGTTCCCTTCTTCTGAATCTTGGTAATGACTCCCTTCTTAATCAGGTCCCTGATGTCATTTCTTGTCAGCGCCTCTTCAACTTCCTTTGCAGACTTGATTTTTATTCGTGTTACCCCGCATTTCAAGATCTGAGCTGCAATTCTTTTATGTGTAATCATTGACATATCATTCACCAAAATCCTTTAGCTGGAATTTAAAATCAGAATCCTTTTTTATCTTTTTATTGTTCTTAAGTATCTCCCTTGCAAGCACCCAGAATACAAGTGCAAGCGACTTTTTTCCGTTGTTGTTCATAGGAATTATGTAATCAAGATCCTTTACCTCATTGAACGTGTCTGCTAAGGCAATTATGGGTATTTTCTTCTTCTTTGCCTCTTTTATGACCTGTTCATCAACAAGCGGATCAACAACCAGAACTGCGTCTGGCTCATAAAAATCCTTGTAAGCTGGGTTTGTTAATGTTCCCGGAGAGAATCTGCCTGCGATTGCCTTTCCACCAATTGCCTCACTGAAAGACAATATTGCCTTGGCAGCTGCTTCCTTTCTAGATACGACTAGGATATTCTCAAAAGTTGAGAGGAAATCTGCAGCTATCTTTATCCTCTCGTCTACTGCCTGCAGGTTGAACACAGACAATCCGTCTTCACGCACCTTGTATACAAACTGCTTCATGTAGGGGGTGCATGATTTCATGCCTATATGTATACCTGCTGTTAAATACTCTGTTTTATCCACAAGCATAGGGTTACCCTTTATAGTTATATAGTGTTGTAATAGGAGTTATGTATTTAAATATTATTAGAAAGAGCTATTTTTTACCCTTGATGTCAATAGGTATTACCCCTGCGTCCCATTCAAGCTTGGCTATGTCTAGGGGCTTTTTTACATTCTTTGGAATTTCAATCAAAACTGGAGCTCCTTGTGAGATTTGGAGAGCCCGGGCTGCTATTATTCTTGTTCTCTCAAATTTTGAGTAGTTCTTATCCATATCAGCCTATGTACCTTAGTTGTTCTTTTTCCATTACAGGCGCTGCTTCATCCTTGTTTATCTGCATCAGCGCTTTTCTTTGTATGTCCTCAATCTTCTTGATGAACTTCTCCATCTCTTTCACACGCTCATCAAGCTTGTTCATGTTGACCTTGATATTAAGAATTTTAGATAAGATTTTTAAAACTAACTCTCCTGCTTTTGGATCAGTAACTATAGGGAATCCTGCTGTTTCTCCTAGCAGACATACCCCGTTCATACCTCTTTCCTTTCCAAGTCCTAGAAGCAGGCCAGCTGCACCAACTATATATCCTACCTTCTCTCCTGCATTAAAATCAATATTATAGGGCTTGTATTTCTTTAGTAGCTTTTCATCTGTTACAGCACCTAGAACCCTTGGTTTGTCTTCAATCTCACCAACTGCAATTCCGCCCAGGGTGAATATATCCTTTACTCCGTACTGTTCCACAAAGTCAAGTGCCGCGCTCATTACTTCATAATGACCATTAGGTGACAATGACTGGCAATCTCCAACAAGGAATATAAGGTCTCTCTGTCCCTTCTTCTTTGCCTTCCAGTAGTAGAACTGGTTCTTCAGGAGCTTGACCTTGTAATTTTTATGTAATATCACAAATGGAAAAAAGTGTTCTGAGTATAATTCTGCAAACTTCTTCGCCTTCAATTCCTTTATCAGGTAGCCCAGTGCAACACGTCCTATGTTACCTACACCAGGGAGACCTTCAATAAGAATGGGATTTTTTAGCTTAGGTTTCTCCAAAACGGTTATTTTAGTCATATTATCGATATAACTATATTGAAAAGTTTATTTAAATAACTATACAAAGAGTGAAGATATATGCTCCTGTCGTCTAGCCTGGTCAAGGACATGAGGTTCTCGACCTCAAAACCTGGGTTCAAATCCCAGTGGGAGCGTGTAGGTCTCGTGGCTCAGAAAATTGATCTATATATGGATTGATTTGAGTAATGGTAGAGCGCCGCGCTGATAACGCGGAGGCCGAGGGTTCGATTCCCTCCGAGACCATATGAAGATAATGATTTGCGGCAGCATGCACTTTGCAAAAGATATGATGGAAACAAAGAAGAAGTTGGAAGAATTGGGCCATGACGCAGAGGTGCCATGTGATACTCAGATGTTCATAGATGATCCTAATTTTACTACTGACAATCATGAAGAGAACCATAAACACTGCCAAGAGAATGATATAATAAGAACGTGTTTTAATGAGATAGAAAATAGAGATGCAATACTTGTGCTTAATCTACCAAAGAATGGAGTAGATGGATATGTGGGTGCCTCGAGTTTCATGGAGATTGGACTTGCTTACCACTTCAGAAAAAAAATATTCCTTCTGCATCCACCACCAAAGGTGGAAGATGCCAAATCCTCACATGAAATAATAGTCATGCAGCCAACCATACTTGATGGCGATTTGAGTAAGATAGCATGATGGCTTACATGATCAAATCGTTTACCTGTCTATGTCTTTTCTGAAAGAGTTATTTACTCCCCACTTGAGACAAGAATTGAGAAACTCGCATCCTTTGCATACTGTTTTGAGTTCTTTATTGGTGATCTTTTCTATTGAGATATTGAAAGCATTTCTGAATGTGTAAGAGGTGTCTGGCCTCATCTTCAGCAGCGAAATGATATCAGAATCCTGCTTTTTTATCCACTTGTTTATTTCCGATGTCTTTCTACAAAGGCCATCCTTCATGTGGGGACATTTAGAACAAACATCATCACATCCCATTATGAGCTTAAACTTTGAAGTAGGTTTTGTTCTAATATGATTACAGATTCTTCTATTATTTTCACTGGACCTTTTGTCATACCCTCCTCTATAATATCTAGGTAGACATACCAGATGATGTGGTCTCAATTCCATATGGACTGACCGAGATTTTCAGCGCAGCTAGTTTGTGACAGCAGCGCGCTCGAACTCGGACTCTCCGCCTTGCGAAGGCGGCGTGTTACCATTACACCATCAGCCCACACATATATCTTATATCATGACAATTAATAACATGGTTTTTGATATCTACACGTTTGTGGAGGCGCTTTGGATTGTGATACCCGCCTATGCAGCAAACGGATTGATACCGCTTTTCAGGGGAAAACATCCTGTGGATTTCGGCAGGAGGTTCAGGGGCAAGCCTTTGTTCGGCCCTGGCAAGACATGGGAAGGCCTTGTGGCAGGCTCTATTATAGGCATGATCATAGCGTTTGTTCAATTGTCTGCATTTCCTTATATTCCATGGGGACTGTCTGAAGTTCCTCTTACTATTGTTCCAATGTCCTTACAGCTTGGATTCCTGCTTGGCTTCGGTACTGTGATAGGTGACATGTGCGGTTCATTCATAAAAAGACGGCTCGGTTTGAAGAGAGGCCAGTCTGCGCCGGTGCTTGATCAGGATGATTTCATTGTAGGTGCATTCGTGTTTGCAAGCCTGCTAGTTGTGATTAAATGGGAATGGGTTGTTATGATGCTGATATTCACATTCATCTTCCATGTGATAGCAAGCAGGATTGGATACTGGATTCACGTAAAAAGAGAGCCTTACTGATTCTTTTCAGAAAGATGTATCAAGGCGAAAACACAGTAGTTAACAATATCACTGTACTGTGCATCCAGATCTTCAGACGCGATCAGCTTCTCTTTTTTTCTGTCAATCTCCATAACCCTGTAGGCCTTTACAAGTATCTCATCTGTGATTGAAGGCACTCTCATGTCTCTCCATGCCTCTCCGTAGTCATGGTTCTTCTTGACCAGGAGTTCTCTTATCCTTGTAATGACATTGTCATACAATTCTTCCATCTTGGATGGATCCACATCAATCTTTATCTCCTTGTCCTTCAGCAGGGAGTCTGACTCAGGCAGCTCGCTTGCATGCCATATTCGGATCAATGCCATGACGCAGTAATTAAGTATGCCCTTTAATTCGTGTTCAGCTCCCTCAGGTATCTTAGATTCCCCTTTCTCCTCTATTGTGCGGATTCGTTTGGCCTTGATAAAAATCTGATCTGTGATCGAGGATAACCTAAACAAAAGCCATGAAGAGCCGTAATCCTTCATCTTGTTCTGGAATATCTCCTTGCATTCAGTCACAATCCTGTCGAACAGATCCTCTGTTTTCTCAGTCATATACGAAATATTTATATCTTACTTTTTAATTAGTTTCATGAAAGTTGAGGGTAAGGATTATAGGACTGTATGGTTTGAAGGCACTAGTGTGTTTTTGATAGAGCAGAATCTGCTGCCATTTGAGTTCAAGATTCATGAGTCAAAGACTCACAAGGATACTCATGATGCTATCAAGACTATGATAGTCAGAGGTGCAGGAGCCATAGGCGGAACAGCTGGGTTTGGAATGGCACAGGCTTTCTTGGAGGCGCCTGAGGAAGGTTTCTGGGAATACGTAGATGCGGCAAAGAAATACCTGGAATCTGCAAGACCAACTGCACAGAACTTGTTTTATGCTACAAACAGGGTGTATGAGGCTGCAAAGACGTCAGATAATCCGAAACAAGTAGCTGTTGAAGAGGCTCAGAAGATTGCAGATGAGGATTCAGAGTCATGCAAGAAGATAGGCGAGTATGGGAATCAGCTGATCAGGGATGGATTTAATATAGAGACTCACTGCAATGCTGGCTGGCTTGCATTCGTTGATCATGGTTCAGCTTTATCTCCTATATATGAAGCACACAGATCTGGAAAGAAGATATTTGTTTATGCAGATGAGACAAGGCCAAGAAGCCAGGGAGCGAGGTTAACTGCATGGGAATTGAAGAATGAGGAAGTGCCTCATGTAATTCTGCCTGACAATGCAGGGGCTCATATGATGTCACATGGAAAGATAGATATGGTTATAGTTGGTTCTGACAGAATAGCTGCGAATGGTGATGTGGCAAACAAGATTGGAACATTTGAAAAGGCAATTGTTGCAAAGGAATTCGGAATCCCATTCTATGTTGCAGCACCAACATCAACAATTGATCCGAATTGTCCATCAGGTAAGGACATCCCAATTGAGGAGAGGAGCGAGGATGAGGTTTTGTATCAGACAGGACCAAACAGGGAAGGACGGCAGGAAACAATTCTAGTTGCTTCACCTGGTTCCAAGGCGATGAACCCTGCTTTTGATGTTACACCAGCCAAGTATGTCACAGGTATCATAACTGAGAAAGGTATAATCAAACCAAATGTGGAAGAAATAAGAAAGATCTTAAGTTAGTTTACTCTGTTTTTATATTATCTAGGATTTGTAATATCTCAGGAACCATGACTTCTGGTGGTCCTATTACATCAACTTCGTTGAGTAATCCTTTCTCTTTGTAGTATTTAACAAGAGGCTCTGTCTGATCCCTGTATATATTCAGACGTTCCTTTATTATCTCCTCTGTCTCGTCGCTTCTGGAAACCAGCTTGCCACCACATTTATCACAAACACCCTCGACCTTTGGATTTAATGGAGGCATTCTGTACTGGTCATTCGGACCAAATTTGATGTCAGCTATGTTATATATGTAACCACATTTTTCACAAGTTCTTCTGGCAAGGATCTTTGAAATTATTACAAACTCTGGAAGTGCAAGATTAATGACAACATCCATCTGTGTTATGCTTTCAAGTGCATCTGCCTGTGGAATTGTTCTTGGAAATCCGTCGAGAATGAATCCTTGATTACAGTCATCCTTCTCAATCCTTTTCTTGAGCATGCCAATTATAATCTCATCAGGAACAAGCTTTCCATCATCCATGTATTTTTTTGCGTTGTTTCCTAGCTCTGTTTTATTCCTTACCTCTTCGCGAAGCAAGTCACCTGTAGATATGTGCGGCCATCCTCTCTGCTCTCCGATTCTGGATGAATATGTTCCTTTTCCAGAACCAGGTGGTCCCAAAAATATTATTTTCATTTTATCACTTGGTATATCTTATGATGAATTAAATATAAAAAGTTATATCAACTTGTGTTCTTTCATGAAATTGTCAACGTTCTTCTCCAACTCCTGAAACGTTCCTGAATTAACTATATGATAATCTGCCATTGAGACAACTGTTTGAATGCTGAATATCTCAGATTCGTTCTTTTCCTGTACATGGAAATCTTCAATTGTTTTGGGATCTCTTGGAAATTTCCTTTTTTTTAATCTCTCAAAACGTGTCTTTTCATCAGAATCTATTGACACTAGAATCATATTTTGTCCAGTCTCTCTTCTTATGGGTTCTACATCCTCTGGATTTCTAAAACCTGTGATGACAACCCTTTCCCATTTCCTTTCCTTTATTATTTTCATTACTTCTTTACTGAAGAATTCTTTGCCGTATTTTTGATCAAATTCTTTTCTTGTTAGCTGATAATTTTCTCTTGTAAGTTCCCTTCCAATCTTGGATGTGAATTCACCTACAATGTTTCCAAAGTTGATGTGTTTATAATTATACTTCTTTATAATGTGATTGGCAACAGTGTCCTTTCCAGAACCTATCAAGCCTGTTATTCCTATCAAATACATACAATCACTTTTTCAGAAATTGAGCCAGCAAGGCTTGAAGCTGTATCTCAGGCGTGCCTCCCTGGTTAAGCCTGAACTCGAATTCTCCTATCTTCTCAATCATGTTCAGCTTCCTTTCTTCTGTTATATCAAGATCAAAAACCTGTTTGTGAATCTCCCTTATTATATCCTCACCGCTCAGACCCTGTGTTATCAGCAGTTCGTACAACTTCTTTCTCGCATCCACGAAATTGCCTTTGATTGCTAATGAAATCATATCATTCACATCCTCTGGTTTTGCCTTGGAAACAACATCATACACACTCTCTTTATTCACCTCTTTGCCTGTGACTGCAGCAGACTGCAGAATGTTTGTTGCAAGCCTGAGATCTCCCTTTGAGACTGCAACAATCGTCTCAATCCCATCCTTTGAGATCTTGATTGACTCTCCCTCAACCAGTCTGTTCACATATTCGGTCACACTTTCATCATCAAGCTCCTTGAACCTGAACACAGCTGTCCTGGATTGTATGGGCTCTATCAGGCGACTCGAATAATTAGCGCTTAGTATGAACCTGCAAACTCCAGAGAATCTCTCCATTGTTCTCCTAAGGGCCTGCTGTGCTTCTGGTGTAAGGGCATCGCTTTCATCAAGGAATATGATCTTGAAACTGGACCCTAGTGGTCGGATCTTTGCAAACTCTTTTATCCTTCCACGGACCACATCTATGCCACGTTCATCACTGTTATGAAGTAGAATTGGTGATGTTCCTCCCCAGAACATCTCAGAGCCGGGAACAGACACATCATAAACATAAGAATTGTATTTCTTCTTCCTTATTGATTTTATTTTTACCACAGACAAAGAAGAATTTGCGAATTTAATCAGCCTGTCAATTCGTCTATCATTGACTTCATTTGAGAGTCCCTCTAAAACTTTGATCGCAAGTTTTTTGGATAGCCTTTTGGATTTTTTGTGATACAGCTGATGTCTGAGAAGTACCCTATATTTGTTCTTACCTTCAATTTTTGTTTCTTTCAGAATCTTCAAAAGGGGCTCTGCTGGTATGAAGTCAGTCTTAATATAAGAATAAGAAGGTAGTTTCCATACCATTCTTGCTTCTTCATTAAAGACTGATGTATCTATACCCATCAATCTACCGAGCCATGAAACATCTATAAGATTTTCTTTTGATTTTGAAGAATATCTCAGAAATCCTTTCCATTCTCCACAGGCGTCTCCCATATATCCTTTGAGGAAGGCCTCTCTGCATGCCAAGTTGGAATTGAAAATGAAGGAGGGCATGTTTTTTGATCTTGCATTCTTGATTCCTGAATCATTATAGAAATTATCCAAAAAGAATTTTGCCAATTGTGTATTATATGTTCTTATTTGAAGTGATGACATTCTACTCCTATCAAAACCTGAAGCTGCAGGCTTTACGGACGCATCCAAATTAAATTCATTTTTTATTATATACTGTGCATGCTTGGCTTTTTCCATTTCATTGGAGGATACTGTAAGAATTGTGCATCCATTTGTCCCACTCTCTCTTATATGAGCACAACCCTCAGCAAGATAGAGGCCAAAAAGCCACGAAGTGTCTTCGTTGAGAGTTTTATCTCCAATTATGCTCTTAATTTTTGGGTTTCTAAATTGTGCGTGCTGAAAACTGACAATATCATTGGGTTTGTACCTACTGAATTCTATGTTAGGGTTTTTATGATCCAAGGATTCACAGAACGTTATCAAAAGGTCACCATTACGTAGATCAGCGGCTTGTTTGGAAACCATTTTTCCTTTATCATCAATAACCATAATCGAATGGTTAAGACTTGTCCGTATCACTCCACCTTCATATTTTATCTCAGCTATCTTGTTCACCTTATGCCTCGAGATTAAACTCACCTTCTTAAACCTCGTTTTGTAGTCGTTTCCTGTAGATAAAATCTCTAGATTTTTGGAACGGGCGTATTTTTCTTTGCCTTTGATATAGTTCTTTTCTAGATAGCTGAAATTTGTTCTTTTTATCTTGCCCCTTTCTCTTATCATTATGGGTGTCTCAGGCGTGACACTCGCATTTGTCTCTTGAAAATTCTCTCTCCAGTGTTCACCGAAGAGTTCGTGGGCAAGGCACAAAGCAATTGTTGTCTTGCCTACTCCGGGTGCGCCAGCAAACAGCATGTTTGGTATTGTCTTCTCCTTCACCCACGCTTTTAGTCTTTCAACTATGTGTCTCTGATTTATGACTTCATTCAATGTTTTTGGTCTGTACTTTTCTGTCCACAACTGGTTCATAAAAACCGCCTGTTAGTTATTAATCTTAATCTTTTAATTATTTATATGATCATAGCGATTTCAGGTTCGGTCGGCACTGGAAAGACTGTTGTTGCTGAACTACTTGGAAAGAAGCTGAAGTGGAAAGTGATAGATCTGAATAGTTTTGCAAAGGAGAAGGGGCTTGTTTCAGGTTACGACAAGAAAAGGGGATGTGACATAGTTGATGTAGAAAGGATTGATGAAGAGATACAGAAGGAAGGGGATGTGATCATAGAATCGCATTATGCTCATGATATCAAAAGTGATGTTGTTGTGATACTTAGAACAAATCCAGGTGAGTTGAGAAATAGGCTGAAGGAAAGGAAATGGAAGGATGAAAAGATAGAGGAGAATGTTTTGTCCGAGATTATGGAAGTATGTTTATCTGAAGCACTGGAAACCGGTAGTAAGGTGTTGGTAATTGATACGACAAAGAAAACGACTAAACAAGTGGTTGATGAAATAATCAAGCAGCTGAAGTTATAGGTATTTGTCAATTTCTAGAAGGAATGTATTGAGCTTGGAAATAGGAATAACGAATGTATCTTTTTCCCTTATTATATCCTCCTCGAACCACGTGATTATAAGCGGGCTTATCTTGTGTTTTCTTTCCATTTCCATGAAAAAGTTTATCTTCTTGAATTCCTTTGCACGCGTCTTCTGCTTCTCTATTGCAGAGGCAAGTTGGGACTTCTTTCCCTTTCTTATTCCCCAGTGTTTACAGTCAACAGCAAGTATCCTATTTCCCTTCATGGCAAGGATGTCGATCTCATACCTTCTTTTTGTTTTGAACCTGTAGTTTTTCCTGGTTTTCCACTCATGTTCCTGGAGCACAGATTCGCAGAATTCCTCAAACTCCTGCCAGCTTCCTTGCCCCATCAAATCCTCTATGGGTCTGCCCTTGGTGAGCTCTCTTTCTAACGTTTTAAGGTCCATAACCAAGTATTTAAATACAAGTAATAAGAGGTTTTGTATGGGACTACTAGACGTAAGTATGTTGCTTGGAGCAATGACAGGGA
>JBDRNB010000004.1:0-17424 GCA_043811635.1 Candidatus Aenigmatarchaeota archaeon | reverse complement strand
GCCTCCCTACATAGTTGGAAGGTGAATATTTGATCATGTTTGTCCAGAAAATAAGGCCTGGTTCTGCTGTTTTGTAATTGCCCTCCACAAAGGAGTTCCATATGTCCCTCGCCTTCAGAAGATGTTTGATCTCTCCTGTTGTTTCTGACATGAAATAAAGAAGGAAGTCTCCTGCATATCTTACAGCAAGATCAAAGTCCTCGTTTTCAATGCTGATCACATAATCCCCAAACACATCGCGTTTCATGACCTCATCCAGATCCTGTTTTTGGACTACAGGAACACTATACCCCGACAAGAATTTATTCAATTCATTATGTGTGTCAAATGTCTTGAATAATTCATAATCATCTATCTGTTTGGAAGGCATGCCATATGAATAATGGATTCCATTGCCTTGTGCAACGCTTCTTGGGGATATGCCTGAGAAATTCTTGTAAACAAGTATCTTCCTCTTTCCATATTTGTTCTGCTCCTCAACTGCCTGCATGAACTCATCAGATACCTTGATGCTTATGTTTGCAAATCTAACCTGTGTATTCTCCCTTATCTTATTCTCCATAAAATCAAGATGTGTTTGATCAAACTTGCCTGATTGTTTGCATTGTTCAACTATCTGGTTGGTTACCCAATTGGATATCTTCTTCACCTTTATGAAATGCAGTACATCAGGATGCTTGACATCTATTGTGAGCATCAGAGCTCCTCTCCTGCCTGACTGTCCTATCAGGCCTGTAGTCACGGAATATATCTCCATGAAAGAGACTGCGCCTGTTGATTTGTCAGCTGCATTATGAACAATGGAGTCCTTTGGCCTTAGAACAGATATGTCTACCCCTATTCCACCGCCATATGAGTAGGTTCTGGCGCACTCATATGCTGTCTTGTAGATTGACTCCAGATTATCCTTATCTATGACAGCCACGAAGCAGTTTGCCAGGGTCTTCAGCCTGTAGAGATCACCAGCACCTGCTATAACACGTCCTCCAGGAAGGAACTTCCCATCATACATGGCATTGTAAAACCTCACTGCCCATTTGTTTTGCTTTTCCTCTCCATTCTCAACCGAGGATATGAAGCTTGCAAGCCTTGCGAATGTTTGTTCTGGTATGCTTTCTATAGGCCGTCCCTCAATATCCTTGAGATAATACTTCCTCTTGTATATGTTTGTAGCTAGTTCATTGTCTTGCAAATAATTAGGATGCATTCTCAGTTGACCGGTTTTCTGCAATTCTCGTATATAGAAGAATAATCTCCTGTATGAGTTGATTTTCTCATCGTCCACAAGCTTTGCTACCTTGCTCTTATGCATGAACATCTTCTGGATATCCTCTTCGTTCTTTTGCAACGTCAGAATTCCAGACTCCAAGTTAGCTTCGTGTGAATTCATCAAAACGCAACCCTCCATACAAAAAAGGCCAAATAATAGGGACATACAACATATAGTGTGTTAACCCCCGACCGAGTACTATATATTGTAGTTTAGCACCTATATAAACATTTCTATCATGAAGTGGATATTTTGAAATATCTGTATTTCAACCTAGATATTTTGGGTTTATTTTGAGCGTGAAAACACTTGAGAACGTAAAACATTATTAAAAACAAAAGAGAATTAATAATAGAGTTGCATGAAATTGAGAAAAAATAGGGATGAGCTTCCTCCTCCACCAGCTCCTGATGAGATGATGGAAACTGCTCCAGCTCCTGAACACATGCCACCAGTTCCACCAAGAAAGACTGGCAAAGATTCTCCGCCACTATTTATCAAGATAGAGAAGTACAGGGATGTTGTAAGAGAGGTGCAGAAGCTGCGATCATATGCTCTAGGCCTTAGGGATGCACTGGATGCATTGTCAGATGTGGAGGCAGAGCTGAAAAATGGTCTCTCAGTCGCACAGAAGACCTTAGATCACTTCAACTCAATTATATCGCTGCTTGATGCCAAGTTCTTGAAGGTACAGGGTCTTGACGAGTCAGAGAAAGACACACCAGAGGAGATAGACAAGTACGTAGACAATCTATACAACCATGTAGAGAGGATAAAAACAGACATCAAGACACTGGCCATGAATCCTGACGATTCTTATTAAGCTATTTATATACTGTTTCTGAAATTATGTGTATGCAGGAGTTCCCGAGCGGTCAAGCGTGAGTAGTCATGGACTAAAGGGGCGGGACTCAAGTTTGAGTACTTGAGTGTTGAGTGAAAGCTATGAGAAATCCCGTGGTTTAGTACCTTCGCAGGTTCGAAAACTCAGGCAGGCTTTGCTTGTCGGTCGAAGCTCCTGCCTCCTGCATAACATATATATAAACTGTGAATACAAAGAAATACAGGTCGTATGAAACTAAGAGATAAAAACCATATATTAAGGGATTTGATGGAAGAGATGATGAAGAAGGGGTTAGAGGAACCTCTATGGAAAGGTGTGGCCAAGGGCATAAACAAACCAAGAAGGGGAAGGCATGAAATCAATCTTGGTGATATAGAGAAGCACGCAAAGGCAAAGGAGACCTTGGTTGTTCCAGGTGTTGTTCTGGGCTCTGGAAATATCACAAAACCAGTAACTATAGCAGCCCTGAAGTTCTCAGACCAGGCTCAGAAGATGATAGAGAAGGTCGGAGGTAAATGTATGAGCATACAGGATCTGATGGACTCAAAGCCTAAACATGTGAGGATACTTGGTTGATATGGAATTGATAGTAGATGCGACAAATCATGTAGCAGGCAGGTTGGCATCACTTGTAGCAAAGGCTGCAGTTAGGGGTGATGATGTTCATGTTATAAACGCTGAAAAGGCTGTTATATCAGGCAATGAAGATTACACGGTGAAGCAGTTCAAGGAGAGGGTTCAAAAGGGAGACCCTTATCACGGTCCTTTTTATCCCAGATATCCGGACAGGATCCTTAAGAGGATGATAAGAGGCATGCTTCCATACAAGAAGCCTCAAGGCAAAGCTGCATTGAAGAGGGTAAAGGTATATTTATCTATTCCTGACCAATTTACAGGAAAGGAAACTATAAGATTCAAGCAGGCTGAGAACACACTCTACCACAAACAGATGACTCTTGGCCAGCTCTCAATAAAGTTAGGAGTAAACAAATCATGGTAGAAAAGATCATACTCGCAGTAGGGAAGAGGAAAAGGGCAATAGCAAGGGCCAGGATAAAGAAAGGCAAGGGTATAGTGAAGATAAACTCAAAGCCATTGAGTCTAATGACAAACGAGCTTGTAAGACTTAAGATTGAAGAACCTCTCATACTGATTGGGGATGCATGGAAAGCATATGATATACAAGTGAATGTACAAGGCGGTGGCATACTGGGACAGGCTGATGCTGCCAGACAAGCCATCTCAAAGGGGCTGGTAAAGCTTTTAGGTGATGAAACCAAGAAAACACTACTAGAATATGACAGGAATCTTCTGGTTTACGACACCAGGAGAACAGAGCCTCACAAGCCATCACGATCATCACAGGGTCCGCGAAGACACAAGCAGAGGTCAAAGAGGTAAATATGGAATTCGCTAGAATCAAACTCGCTGGAAGAGAAATAGAGGAATTAGACAGGATATGCAACCAGATAGGTGACATAGCCAAGAAAACAGGAGTTTCCTTTAGAGGACCGATTCCACTTCCAACAAAGAAGTTAAAGGTACAAACACTCAAAACGCCATGCGGTGATGGAACAGGACATGGTAATGCTACTTGGGACCGATGGGAGATGCGAATTCACAGAAGAATTATAGACATAGGCGCAAATGAGAGAGCCTTGAGGCAGATTGTTAGGATAGCAATCCCTGAAGGTGTTAAGATTGATATAGAGCTTAAAGAAAAATACGAGCACAAGTAATTACTGTTTCTGAGCTTGTTCTACCTCATTGGCTATTTCAGTTAGCTTCTCTGTAAGTGTAGTAGAATCCTTCTGTAGCTTTTCCTTTATCCTGTTTATCTCCACAGTCTTTTCATCCAGCATTGCTATTGCATCCTTCACATTCTTTTCCACAAGTATACCTGCGCCTATATTGACCAATGTCTTCTTGGGATCCTTCACCTTTCCAAAGGTGAATGTTTCTCCGCCGATTGGTATAAGGGTTTCATTCCCTTCCTTTATATTATTCAGTTCTTCAAGCGCCTCTTTTGATATTGCAATCTCCATCTCCTTTCTCTCAACCAACATTGCCTGTTCATTGATCTGTTCAAGTTGTCTATGCAATATCTGATACATCATTAGCTTCTCTTGCGTTTTTTGATCCATATTCCCCACTTAGATTCTATATTATTAAAAACTATCCCAAAAGCTTGAGGTTTCGAGTAATCTCATCTATCTTGCCTTCTCTGTCAGGCCCTATGCCTACTGCAGTTGCTGTTCCGCTCCTGATCTGCGTCTTTCCTGCATCCTTTATCAGGACTGTCCTCAGGCCTGTGCTTTTCGCCTTTTTGTAGACATCCATCAGCTCCTTTAGGCTGGAAACCTTAACTATGATCTTTCGTGAACCTGTTTCTTCCCATTTCTTCCTGATGTCCGGATCTGCTATCTTATACGATTCAAGAGCTGCGTGGGCAACCTGTGCGGCAATCTTTCCTTTGCCCATCTTCAGATCAGTTCTGATTAGGATGACTTGTTTATATTCCATACACTCAATTTGATTATATAGTAAAAATAGTTTTAGAGGTCCCTTACATTCCTCGCCTCTATGAAGTCCTGAGCACCGAAGCATGTGAGTGACTGTATCGTGATTTCAGAGAGATCGTCGAAGTTTCCATATGGAGGTGATATGACGAACGTTTCTACCTTTCCAGCGTCCACCTCTGTGGCCTCTGTACTTTCATCTATGACCAAGGATCCGTTTGTGAAACTTAGGATTGTCTTGAAGTTGAGTGGTATCTTGCCGTTGTTGTAAACAACAAGGTTTATTTTTCCTGTAGTTGCATCCTGACTTGCAGAATAGATAATAACCCTTGCGTCAGAACACTGCTCTATGACTGTCCTCTGCTCTTGTGCGAAGTTTGTCGCCCAACCAGCAAGGATTCCTGCAACAACAAGTGTGAATGCTATCAACATAATGACAGCAATTAAAGGCGAGATTCCCTTCACTTGTCTTTTATACGATGTCATATTTCTCCTAAGGCTGTGTTATTGCATTTGTTTTTGCTGTGACTGTAGGACATGCATCATTTGTTACCCTGACCTCTGTGAGTGTGGCTCCCAACCATGGGTGTGCAAGTGTTGAATTTGAAAGGTTGACAGATATATATATTGCCTCCTCTTGGGTAAGCATGTCTGCTGCAGATACAACTGGATCTGTTGTTATCTGAGAATCTGATGAATTGAACTGTACTACCCTAGTTCCATTATCCATTACAACGCCAAATCCGTAGAGCCCTTTCTCATTCTTGTTTGTTATCTTAAGTAGAAGTACATTGTATGCCGACACATTAAACTTTGCACTTTCTATTACATAAGTGGTATCTATTGAGCAAGTTATATCATCTGAGCCTGTCTGCGTGGTCACCCAATGTGTTACCCATGTGGTTACCATGATCCCAATAGAGACTGCAACCGCAATAAGTATAACGACAGCTATAATCGGTGAAACTCCCTTCCTGCTCTTGGACATGTATAATAATTATCCTCTTGGACTTATTAATGTTAAAATAATGCTATATTGAGCTGGCTGGCTAGGGAGAATATGGTATACCCAACAACAATCAAGAGTATTGAATGTTTGAAGCCTGCTGTCAGTGTGCCTTCTGACAGTTTTCCTGTGACCAGGCCTGCAAATAATCCCTGTATGATTATAAATATGATGAAGCTTTCTGCATATACATCTGATGAAAAGTTTTGACTAGAACTAACTGTTCCCAATCCTGTAACTTCTGTTGATTCGAAATTCAGTGATGGTATTAGAAAGACCTGCAGTGTTACGAGTATCATGATGAAGATGAAGTAGATCATGTAGGATGTTACGACCTGGGTTTTGACTGATGTGCTTCTCTCCTTTCTTATATTCTCTATTGTGAGAAGTGATTGTCCTATGGACGTTAGTGTTTCCGCTATCTTGCCTCCTACCCTGTAGGTTTGTATGATTGTTGTGATGGACCTTTGTATGAGAATTGACCTGGTTCCCTTGGCAAATATGGTGAGTGCCTTTTCAAACGGTATCCCCCAATCTACCTGAGCTGCCAGATTATTTACCAAAGACGCTAGAGTGTAGTAGTTCTTCTTGGATACATTCTTCAATGCCATTGGAAGAGTCATGCCAGTATTTATGGATTCTGTGAGATCCTTTATGAAAATGAGAAACTGTTGCTCCATCTGCTTGCTCTTCTTGTATCTTGTATAGAAAATGAGTGTAGGTGGTACGACAGCAAGTAGTCCTCCTATAACATTCAGAATGGGAAACAAGAAAGGTGAAATCGCTGCAACATACATGAAGTTGATTAGAAGTATGACAGCTCCTACTATTATGAAGATGATTTCATGTATATATTTGTACATACTTATTGTTTGTTTTGGGGGGTAAAATTAGTTTTCTTTCTTAACTTCCTTCTTTTTTTCCTTTTTGAACTGTTTCAGCAGTTTTGGAAGCTTTATCGTGATGTTACATTTCTCGCATTTTATAGCGAACGGTTTCACCCATGGGTCATTTATCTTGCCGTTGTGTCTGCATTCTGGGCATGTGTATTCACCTTCAGCCAGTTCAGAATCTTTTTTTACAAAAAGCTTCATCCTACCAGTGTCCTCTCCTGCCTTATTCTTCACTTGCCTGTTCGTCACATATTTGAATATACTCATGGAATCACTCCGTATGATGTATCACGAATTGTTATATAAAAAGCTATGGGTCATATTTATAAGCTCAGTCTTCATGTCCCTTTATCTTCATTCTCATGAAGTCCTCTGCAATCCTTGTGTTTTTAAACAGACTCTTTGCTTCCTTTTCCAGAGGTTTCAGGTCTGTATACCTTCTTGAGAAATGAGTTAGCACAAGCATCTTGGAGTTTGATTTCTTTGCAGCCTCCACAGCTTCCTTCACACCTGTATGCATTCTATCCTCTCTGTTCTCCAGGAATGTGGAGTCATGTATGAGGACGTCTGCATCCTTTGCAAGACTGATCAGGGCATCACATTTTCTTGTATCTCCTGAGTAGACAAGCTTTTCTCCTCTTTTCATGACACCAACGTCCTTCATTGTGATTGTCTTGCCCTTGAACTCTATCTCTCCCTTCTCCTTCAGCTTCCCCACAAGAGGCCCTTGTTTCAATCCATATTTATTCGCCTTCTTGATATCCACATTCCAGACATCCTTCACCTTGATGGCATATCCGACTGCAGGAACAGTATGATTGACTGGAGTGGAAGATATGTAGAACTGAGGTGTCTCATATATAACTGTTTCATCCTTTCCTTCATACGGCACCTTCTTGGGAATCACCTTGAAGCTTGGCCCCCAGTAATCAAGATCAAGCAGGTCTCCCACAAACCTCTCTGCCTCAGGACCGTAGATGTACAGGGGTTGTTTCCTCTTCTCCAGGCTCATGGTCTGCATCAGTCCCAGCAGGCCTGCCCAGTGGTCTGCATGCCAATGTGTAATGAATATCCGTGAGATCTTCATGAAGTTCAGCTTCGCTGTCATAAGCTGCTTCTGCGTCCCTTCCCCGCAGTCCCACAGGAAGCTCTCGCCTTCATACCTTAACCAGATGGCTGATGTGTTCCTCCTTTTTGTCGGGATAGCAGAACCTGTCCCAAGAAATACCAGTTCTATCATATAGAATGATTACGCTTTCTGGCTTTTAAGTTTGTGTAACTTGTTAGTCATTTATGCTTGGATCAACAGTGTCTAGAGCTTCATTTATTTGAGCCCTCACAGAATGTAAATATGGGAATGCATCTAATAATTTTCTTATTACATGAACACCTACGCCTTCTCTTCTTAGATCTTCGAATAACATAACAGCTTTGGCATGGTCTTCTGGAGATTGACAAGCAAAAAGTTCATTTCCATGATCTGGATTCCAACCACCTGTTTCTTCGCGCCATTTTTCTTCATTCCATATAACCGCATCATCAAGTGATCTGCCATCAGCATATGTAGCCTTGCCACCACCTGCATTTACTATAATGCCTGCAGCTGTGGTGTTCCATGGGCCCATTAGTTTTTTGAGTCCTCTTCCTTCCAAAAACATTCTCTTTGCACCATCAACAACATCTACACCCAATCCGGTTGCACTCACATCACGATATTGATTATTTTTAAATTCACGTCTCACTACACCATAACGCGCAATCTGAGTGTAAAAAGCAGCTTCATCTCCTTCCAGTATATAAGCTATTGGAAACTCAATTATGGTTCCAGCCTTCTTATTCGGATGTCTCTCCTTACCGTCAGGGCCTATTACAACAACTTCATCTCCTTCCTCACCTCGTATGGCTAAATAAGTGAAATTATTATGCCTGTCCTTAATAGCTGCAGTAATCCAATGTTTATGTAAAGTATCACCACTAGGGTTAATGTAATGTCCAGTTAAATTCACACCATGGGGAAGTATTCCTGATGCAAGATTGGTACTGCCCTCATCTGGATCAATGGTTGCTAGAATGCTTTCTTCTGTTTCACTTCTATAATCATTTATCACTCCAAGACCTTCAGATAATATTATTGTGGGAATTCCTTCTTTTTCTAGAAATCGTCCAAATCTATTTGCATATTCTGCTTCTATACCAGTGCTTAAATCTCCGTCCACAGATCTAACAACATTACTATACCTACTCAACACTTCAGGTCCTATTTCATTCTCTGCTGCTAAGTATACATCTCCTACCCATCTAGAGTATTTCGGATCAACTACTAAGCTTCCATCTCCATCTAAACTAGCATTTCTCATGATACCACTATCATTGAGTAGAAACTGTCACTTTATAAACTTTTGCCTTATTATGACTTCTAAATCATATACCTCATACGCATTGTCCAGAGACGAACAATCCCACGCTGTCTCTAAGTGCTCCCTGCTCTTCTGAAACACCTACTCCTAAATTTACTGATTGGCCTTCGAAGCCACCGAGGTTTATCTGTGTGTTACAGTGCATGTGCATGGTACCAGTACCAGGCTCAGGTTGTGCAGTAAAAACACATCCATCTAAAGGAAATGATACTCCTACATGTTCTCCGTCTATTGATACAAAGGGTTGCTTAATTCATATCCTTCAGCTTCTACTATAAGATTTACTGTTTCACCAACAGTCTGTCCGTCTGTTGGGTATTCTATGTTTACGTATGGGATTGTCTCTTCACCAGCTGCGTATGATGGTAGAGTGATCAGTAACAAAATCATTGCTACTGCCACGATTTTCTTTTTGTTCATGGTTTAGAAAAGGGTATAGTATTTACCTTGCTTTCGATTTCGTTAGTTCCCCACCGAACAAAAAGAGTAGGTTTAAAAGGTATTATATGCCTAGCTCATCCATTGTATCGTAAAGCGAAAGAACAGTGATGGTTGGTTTGGGACCTTGGTACTCAAATTCTCCTCTATCAACATGAATATCAAGTACTCCAGCTGATTGGCCCGCCTGAATATCATCAGGCGAATCGCCAAAAAATATAGTATTTTTACTTGTAGAACCAAGTAGTTCCATACATCTGTACAATCCACTTGGATCTGGTTTTGGTATCAATCCATTATCTTTGCGCGCAAGAACAATCTCATCAAAATTTTCAGGACCAATCATTCCAACCTCTAAATCAGCTATTCTTTTTGTAGCAGATGTGACTATGCCTGTTCTATGTCCGCGTGCTTTCATGTGTCTGACAAAACTTGCATCTGTATATGGAGCTGAAAATGCTTCCCTCATTTCTGGAGTATCATATCTCGCAAAGGCTTTCCAAAAATCGCTTTTTTCTAAACCAAGTGTATCTTTCACAAGATTCTCGTCACCTGAATGAAACCATATCATGTCAATAATTCTTCTGAACTCTGCTTCATCTGGACATGGTCTTTGGTAGTCTCCCATAATATACCTTGCTATGATATACCTGTGCATTGGATCTGTTCGAATAAGAGTTCCATCAAGATCAAAGATTAAATTATACATAATAAAGAAATATTTGCAACTTTTTTAAACATAACCTGTTTTAGAACTGGATAGAAAATTTACCGTATGTGATGTGCTGGATGCCGTGGGTTACGAGAAGATCCTTTTCTATGTGTTTGAACTTGGGTGGGATTGAGGCATGGGTGATTGTTGTCTTGAGTGAGTACCCTTTGTCCTTTTTTAATTTCCATATCTGGCTGTTTAGCTCCTCAAGATCCTCTGTCTTGAAGGATATCTTCTCCTTCAGATGTCTTGCGTTTGGTTTCACAAAGTCCTCATTTTCTATTTCCTTGTATCTTAGATCCTTGTAGATCCTGTGTGTGATGAAGCATGCAACTGGTGCAAGCAGTATGAGTAGTGTGTCAAGAACCCTGTTAAGTGTGTCTACTGCTGCCCTCTGCTCACCCTCTGTAAATAGACCTTTCTCATTATACGCTCTGTTCTTGACAAGCTCTATGTAATGGGACGCGAATGTCTCCCAGATGAAATGTTTCATCTCAACCATTGGTGCGTGGAAGTCAAACTTCTCATAAGAGTCTCTTGTGTTTTTCACAAGCTTTGCAAGCTCCTTGAGAATCCATCTGTCTGCAATGGTTGGTGTTCCCTGTTTTTTGGAGTCATCAAACATGGATATGAATCTTGCAACATTCCACAGCTTGGTGAGGAACTTTGATACTCCTTCTATTCTATCGAATGAACACTTCAGATCTGAGTTTGTTATATCCCCTTCAAGTGCGCACCAGACCCTGAATGGCTCTGCGCCAAATTTGTCTATCACAATCTTAGGGTCTATTACATTTCCAAGTGATTTGCTTAGCTTCAAACCTGAATCATCAAGCACGTGGTAATGAATCCACACATTATCGAATACCGGCTTCTTGGTTAGTTGATGGCATCTGAGCAGTGTGTAGTAAAGCCATGTTCTTACTATCTCCTTTCCTTGTGGTCTCAGAGAGCATGGGTGTGCAAGGCTGAAGAACTTCCAGTCTTTCTCATATTGTAATATATATAGTGGTGAGACTGAGGAATCAAACCATGTGTCAAAAACCCTTTCCTCTGGTACAAATTCTATGCAGCCACATTTCTTGCACTTCTTAGTTGGCGGACTCTCTTTCCACGGCCTGTAATACTTGCCTTTTGGCGGGACAACAGGCTCGCCGCACTCCTTGCAGTACCACAGTGGTATCTCTGTTGCATAATACCTTCTCCTGGATATGGCCCAGTCCATGGACAAGGAATCTATCCAGTCCTCAAGTAGTTTTCTTGATTTTGGTGCAAAGAACTTGGTATTTCTTCCAACCTTTCTTATATCATCCTTGAAATCCAATTGTTTCACGTAATATTCTGGCAGAGCAATAAATTCTATATCTGTTTTGCTTCTCTCGCACATGGGTGTCCTGTGGGACATGCTTGTCTGCCTGTCAAGCAAGCCGCGAGACTTCAGTTCATCAATCATCCTCTGGCGTGCCTCTTTCACAGGCATGTCTTCAAGAAAACCTGCATGATTGTTCATCCTGCCTGATGTGCCAATCGCGATTATGGGATTGAGTTTCAGCTCTCTGAATAATCTGACATCTGTATAATCGCCAAATGAACACATCATCACAAGCCCTGTTCCTGACTCTATCTTTGCATATGGGTGCGCCTTGATTTTAACTTCCTTGTTATAGATTGGAACAACAGCTGTCTTTCCTTCAAGTCTCTTGTACCTCTTGTCTGCAGGATTGAATATCACAAGTTCGCATGTTGCAAGGAGCTCAGGCCTTGTTGTTCCTATGATGATTTCTTCTCCTGTCTCCTTTACTTTGAATTTCACGTAGTTGAATTTTGTATTTATGTTTTCATACACAATCTCTGAGTCTGCAATTGTTGTCTTGCACTCCGGACAATAATTATTTATCTTTGTGTCTGTGTAGATCAGTCCCTTTTCCCAGAGATCTATGAACGTGCTTTGAGTGAGTGTTCTATACTCCTTTGAGTCTGTGTAATAAGCATCACCTATATCTGTTCCTTTGTCCCAAGAACAGTACGAATGTCCGAGTTTGTAGAATGTTTCAACTGATTTCATGCTTGAGTCTTCAAGCAACTTCTCACACAAGTTTATAAATTCCTGTCTGCCGACCTTTTCCATGGACACCTTGAACTTCTTCTCTGTTGCAACCTCTATTGGAAGGCCGTTCCTGTCCAAACCAAGTGGGAACAAAACAATATGGCCAGTCATTCTTTTGTATCTGGCAATCATGTCCATGATTGTATAAGTAGCTGCTTGTCCTATATGCACAGGTGCATTTACATATGGTGGAGGCGTATCTATGGAAAACACAGGCTTCTTAGAGCCAATCTTGAATCTGAACTTCTTGGCATCCCTCCAGTCCTGCCTGATCTCATCCTCGAATTCTTTATCCCATCGTTTATCTTTCAGTCTAGGCTCACTCATTTTATGCCTCCTTGAGATTATGAAGCATATCTGTGAAACCAGAGGTTTCACATACCTATCTATTTGTTTGCAGAAGAAATAAATACATCCTGACCTAGAACTCTGTCTCGAGTGTTAGATAATAGTCAACAAACCCTATGTTTTTGTAGAAGTTGATTCCCTCTATGTTCAGTATTGGTGTGACTGTCCTTACCCTCTTTATCTGTCTTCTATGACACCAATCAAAGAAGAGATTAATCATCTCTGTGCCCATTCCATGTCCTCTGTGAGATTTAATTACATATACTGTTTCTAGTTCAGCAAATTTTTTCATATCCCTGTATATCTCAACCTCGGTTAGAGTGCCAATCAAGTATCCAATGGGTTTTTTTCCTACATATGCTATGAATACACAAGAATCCCTTTCCTTGAGCCTTTTTTTCATGTAATCATCTCCTACCTTGGTAAAGGCCCAATCTGGAATTACGCTAGAATCAAACTCTTCATGCTCTCTTGTACACTGTATCTTATTCAACTGTTTGAGATTATCCAGATCATCCATTGTAGCTGTCTTAACCTCGAACTTCATATTATATATATTGTATTTGAAATAATAAGTTAATTCTAATAAGCCTTGGAGATGTAAACCACATGTTCTGACTTTTTACTTGAGCAGATGACGCATTTGCCTTGTGGCGTTTCCTTCTTCAGAGGTATGAGCCGTATTGTGGCTGCTGTTTCCTCCTGAAGCTTGTCCTCACACTTTGCATCTCCACACCAGCCTGCCTTGACCATCTTCCTGTTCTTGATCAGATCCTTCAGTTCGCTGAAGTTCTTTGCAGGTGAGATGTTGTCGTGTAGCAGCTTATTTGCACGCTTGTATAAGTTCTTCTGGATGTCATCCAGGATTTCTGATATATGTTTGTCCAATTGTTTGCTCACCTTGATTATTTTCTTTTCTCCTGTGTCCCTTCTGACAACTACTACCTGGTTTGCCTTGATGTCCTTTGGTCCTAATTCAATTCGCAGAGGTATTCCCTTCATCTCCCACTCATTAAACTTCCAGCCAGCTGAGTAACCGTCTCTGTCGTCAAGCCTGACTGAGAATTTTTCAGCTAGGTGCTCCTTTAATTTCTCTGCCTCTTTCAGGATCTTTGCCTTCTCCTTTTCAAATATGATTGGGATAATCACGACCTGTGTTGGTGATATTTTTGGTGGCAGAATCAATCCTTTGTCATCTCCGTGGATCATGACCATGGCACCAATCATGCGCGTGGACACTCCCCATGATGTCTGCCATACATACTGGTCCTTCTCATTCTTGTCCTTGTATTTTATGTCAAATGGCTTGGAGAAGTTCTGGCCCAGGTTGTGCAGGGTACCCATCTGCAGGGCCTTTCCATCAGGCATCAATGCTTCCATAGCAATTGTATACAAGGCGCCTGGAAACTTGTCTGTCTCTGGTCTGTGACCTGTTATGATAGGAATAGCAAACTCATCTACTATGAGATCTGTGTATATCTTGAGTATTTTCATTACCTCATTATCTGCTTGCTCCTTTGTTTCATGTGCTGTGTGGCCTTCCTGCCACAGGAATTCCCTTGTTCGCAGGAAAAGTCTGGTGGCCTTCACTTCCCATCTCACGATGTTGGCCCATTGGTTGATTAGTAATGGTAGATCACGCCAGGATCTTATCCATTTTGAGTAAGAATCATACATGATGGTTTCTGATGTTGGCCTGAGAGCATATCTCTCCTCGTTCTCATCCTTTCTTTCTATGTATGCAACCTCTGGGTTGAATCCCTCAAAGTGTTCCTTCTCCTTGTGCAGGAATCTTTCCGGAATGAAGATTGGAAAGTATGCATTCTCATATCCGATTGCCTTAATCCTGGAATCGAAATACCTTTGTATATTCTCCCACATGTGGTATGCATGAGGTCGTATGACCATGCAACCGCTTATGGATGAGTAATCTGCTAGCCCTGCCTTTACAGTCACATCATTATACCAGTCTGACAAGTTGCTCTTCTTGTATGCCAGTCCTGCTGTCTGCTCTTCTTGGCTCATACCTTACTTTTATATCAGATGCTTTAAATTAATACCATGCCAAGGGAAATTGTGTACCAAGGTGCTGAAGCAATCATATATCTGGAATCTGGAAGGATAGTCAAGGACCGTGTGGTGAAAGGTTACAGACATGTTGAATTAGATACACGCATAAGGAAATCAAGGACACGAGCAGAGGGAAGGCTCCTGGACAAGGCGCGCAGAGCAGGCGTGGACACACCGCGTGTCCTCGAATCAGATGAATCAAAGATTGAGATGGAATACGTGGATGGAAAAAAGCTGAAGGACTGTTTGGATAAACTCTCTCATAGGAAGAGGCAGGATGTCTACAAAAAGATTGGTGAATCCATAGCAAGGATGCATGCAAATGGCATCATACATGGGGATTTGACAACCAGCAACATGATACTTCATGGGAACAAGGTCTATTTTGTGGATTTTGGATTGGGCAAATCTTCGGGAAAAACAGAGGACCAGGCTACTGATTTATACCTGCTTCATGAAGCCATTAAATCAACACATCTTAAGCAGCTTCAGGAGGCTTGGGATGTTATTTTAAATGCTTATAAAGATAAATATACAAGATCCAAAGAGGTTATCACTAAAATAACCAAGATTAGCAAGAGACGTAGATATATGGGTGAATGAATGGAACGAAGAGAAAGACGATATGAGAAACCTGTGGTTGAATGGATACCGAAAACCAAGCTCGGACACAGTGTTTTGAAAGGCGAGTTTGCTAACATAGACGAACTGCTGATGAAAGGGGAAGTAATTCTGGAGCCTGAGATAGTTGATACTCTTATTCCTGACCTGAAGCAAGAGGTCATTTACATAGGAGGCAGCCCAGGAAAGGGTGGTGGTATCAGGCGAACAGCTACCAAGAGAACAACACGAATGCACAAGTCAGGACGAAGATTCACGCTCACTTCTGTTGTTGTGGTTGGTGATGAAAGGGGTGTTGTGGGAATTGGTAAGGCATCATCAAAGGAGCACAGGGTAGCCCTTGAAAAGGCTGCAAAGCAGGCTAAGTTGAATGTCATTCGAGTCGTGAAGGGATGTGGCAGTTGGGAATGTGGCTGCAATGGAGATCATTCTATTAAGTTCAGTGTAAAAGCCAAGATGGGTTCAGTTATTGTGCATCTGATGCCTGCGCCAAAGGGTGTAGGTATTGTGGCAGACGGGGAATCGAAGAAGATTTTGAAGCTGGCTGGTATCAGGGATGTATGGATGAAGACACAAGGACAGACCGGAACACGACAGAATCTTGCATATGCTGTTTTCCAGGCCATAAGAAACCTGAACAGAACAAAGGGTGATTTGTGATGTACGCAGTTGTTAGAATTAGGGGTTCTGTAGGTCTTGATAAAAAGATAAAGGATACTTTATCCATGCTTAGACTTGAGAGAGTAAATCATTGTGTTTTGATTGACAAGACACCTCATATGGAAGGGATGGTTAAAAAAGTGAGAAGCTATATCACATGGGGTGAAGTTGATAGCAAGATCCTTGAGAAGCTGGTAGAAAAAAGAGGCAGATTGCCTGGAAATAAGAAATTGGAACCAAAGAAGGCAAAGGAAGTGGCAAGGAGTATTGAGAAGGATAAAAAGGTAAAGGAAATTAAGCCTGTTTTTAGATTATCTCCACCTTCCCGTGGATTCAAGGCAATTAGAAAGGATTATCCGAGAGGTGCACTGGGTTATAGGGGAGAGAAGATAAACGATTTACTGAAGAGGATGATGTAGTATGGATACCAACAAAAAGCGTGGAAGTAGAACACATGGTCGTGGTCATAAGAAGAAGGCTCGAGGCGCTGGATCACGTGGAGGTAGAGGACAGTCAGGATTACTAAAACACAAGAAGTTCAAGATGTTCAAGGAATGCCCTAATCACTTCGGAAAACGTGGTTTCAAGTCACTCAAACAAAAGGGCTTCAAGAATCATGTTGCAGCAATAAACCTTAATGATTTGATGAGACTTGCGGAAGGCAAGGAGATTGATGTTACAACACTTGGTTATCAAAAGGTTCTGGGAGCAGGAAATGTCTCAGTTGCCATTACTGTAAAGGCCAAGATGTTTTCTGAAAAGGCAAAACAAAAGATAGAGAAAGCTGGCGGACAAGCTGTCCAGGTTTAGTTCTGAATTTTTCTTGATATATTTTGTAATTATCTGTAGAATCTTATTTATAGAATATATATAGATAATATCTCTAATTATATATAGATGTTTATGCGGGTTGCCATACTACCCCTAATTGTTTCACTGGTATTATTTACAACTTTAATCTCTACATCTGCCCAGGCACAGGTGAATGAGTTGTATATATCTCCAGTATCATCATCTGTTGGACAAGGAAGCCAGGTAGACTTAGATGTGAGGGCCAAGGCTCCTGTAGGTGCTGATGACATACACTCGATTCAGTTTGATATTGTGTATGATGATTCCATACTTGATTTTGTCTCCGTAGGTGAGGGCACGATGCTGAATAATTCAGGTGCAGATCCTACATATTTTGGCTACATCTCAGCTGGTAGTGGACTGATTGATGATATATACATAGCAAGAAATGATACAACAGGCGTTCAAACTGCTGATGGCTTGATTGCAACCGTGAGTTTCACTGCAAGCGGCTCTGGAACAGCTGATGTCGGGCTGAATGAGATCATCTGGGTAACTTCAGCTGTGGGTAATGAGAGTGCTGGAACAGCAAATCCCACTGTGACTAATGGAACTGTGACATCAAGCACTGTATCACCTCCTGCAATAAACTCCAGATGGTGTGAGATTGGAGGGAATTGGTATCAAGACTGTGGTGGTATTACATATGGTGATGTGATAACCAAGG
>JBDRNB010000003.1:0-2529 GCA_043811635.1 Candidatus Aenigmatarchaeota archaeon | reverse complement strand
GTAAAACAAGGGTATGTATTGTTGGAGCATCAAAAGGATATCCAGGAGACTACTCTCGTGTAAAGGGTAAGAGGATATACGGACTTGAAGAAGCAATGGCGGTTCCTGGCGTGACAGTTTATGGAGCGGGAATTAGAATGGAAGACGGCAACTTCTATGCAAACGGTGGAAGATTGTTCAGTGTTGTTGGAGAAGGAGATAATATAATACATGCTCAAGAGAGAGCACGTGATGTGATGGAGAGAATAAGTGTTGAGGGAGACAATCTCTATTGGAGAAATGATATTGGTTTGAGAGATATTGGAAGATACAGAAAAGCTATTTCCATTTCATAACTAAAAACATGTGACCCGGGAGTTGAAGAAGACATGAATGCTGAGAATTGGGATGAACTCTACAGGAAGCAAGGTGAGATACAAAAAGAGGTGATAAACCTTGTTAAAAATTCTTTACAGATTCTGAAAGAGATGAATGTGAAAAATGTTCTGGATGTAGGGTTTGGAACAGGCAGACATGTTGTATTCCTTGCTGAGAATGGATTTGATGTTCATGGAATTGATGTATCGGAAAGGGGGAAGGAGATAACTGAAAATAAATTAAATAATAAGCAATTAGAGGCTGATCTAAAAACAGCAGATATGCATGATCTTCCTTATCCCGATGACTCATTTGACGCAATTGTTGCTGTGCATACAATAGAGCACAACACAATGGAAGGATTGAAAAAAACCATTTCAGAACTGAAGCGTGTTCTGAAGCCAAATGGAATACTTGTTACAACACTTATCTCCAGGAATGATCCCAGATATGGTGAGGGTGAAGAACTGGAACCAAACACATACATCAAGATAGATGATCCTGCAGAAAGTGGAGTTGAGCATCATTTCTCAGACAAAAATGAGATAGACGAACTATTTTCAGGATTCAGACTAATCAAAATAGAAGAAGTAGAGGGGTTTTCTACAAGAAGACAAATTGATTGTGTTCATTGGGAGATAGTTGCTGAGAAAAATAGTTATTTCCACTTCATAACCAAGAACATGTGATCCTTTTCCCAGGGGTCGAGGATTATTTTTTCCAGGATCTTGAAGTGCTTATCAAGTTTTTTTATCTCCTGTTTGTAAACTTCCTTAGGATCCTTGATTACATCTATGGAACGGGACTTGATTGCGAGCATTGCAAAGCCATCCGGCTTCAGAAACTTCTCGCAGTTTCTGATTAGAATCTCACTCTGGTCATCTGTTGCAACATCCTGGTAAATCACGTCCACCTTTTCCACCCAAGCATAGTTTTCAGGCAGCTTTGCATTCGCTAGTATGGGAACGATGTTGCCTCTCTTATCCGCAACTGGATTCAGATCGCGGATTGATCTCTCTGAGATCTCAACCCCATAAATGATTCCGGATTCTTCTATGATGTCAGAAAAAAAAGATGATGTGGAGCCAGATGAAATACCAAGATACAGTATCTTGATTCCCTTTTTTATTGGAAAATTCTTCAACCCGTTCATGATGCCTGCGGCAGCCTTGGATTTTTTAGGATCCCAGATCTCATACTCCTTGCCCTGGATTGTGACAAGTTTTCCATATGACTTGAAGCCTGGAACAAGATTTTTTGTAAGAATTTGTTTGTCTTTCTTGAAAACAGAGGGAAAGATTTGCTTCATATAAATCTAATACTATTCTAGAATCTTCGCTGTGTCTATCCTTCCATCTCCTGCCTTGTCAATTCCCATCACAACCTTTGCTATAACACTAGAATCCTGTACATTACCCTTCAGTATTTCATCAAGGTTGTTTATGACTGCAAGTATTGCTGCCCTTAATCCCACAGATCTTATGCCTGCCATGATAAGAATCTGCTTGTTTTTGTTGAAGGGGTTTTTCATTCTGATGATCATACCATTTTCTTCTTCATGATAAGAGTTTCCGGTTATTGTGGATTTGATTGACCAGTTATCATCTTTGTCAAAGTAGATGGGAAGGTCATTGTTTATCTTGTTTACTATGGTGTTTATCTTGGGTCCGCCAATGAGAATCAGGTTGTTCTTCAGATCATCCTTCCTCATATGCACATCCAGTTTGTAGTTGTAAATATTCAGGGTTTTGATGAATCTTCCAAGGAAAAGAGCAAAATCAGTGAAGTGGAACGTATCTCTTGCCATAGCCTCATGCTCTCCATGTGGATAAGGTGCACCAAAGACTATATCTGCATTTAACTTCCCCTTCTCAATAAAGGGTGATAAAAAATCATCCATCTCATTGTTGTTCACGCGGCTTTTCCTTTCTATCCTGTGCCCGTCCTCATAAAGCTTGGTTGAGATGACAGGACTCACTGTGGTATATATCTTTGCAGTCATTCCATACCTTTCCTCTGTTCCTATCAGCTTGATTATACCACCCTGTTCCAGTTTGCGCAGATGGTAGTATATCTTTTGTTCATTCTGTTTCAGCTTCCTTGCAATATCCATTGCACAAGAAGGATTCCTTGCAATCTCGTTCACAATCTTCAAGGTGAGCTGATTACTGA
>JBDRNB010000002.1:0-2421 GCA_043811635.1 Candidatus Aenigmatarchaeota archaeon | reverse complement strand
CCTATGTGCGATTATCCATTTCTTTCCCGCCTTCAGGATAGGCTTGTCCTTTCTTCCGTCGCCTGCAGGTATTCCAATTGTTGCCCTACATTCTGGATGAAATGTCTTGACAACCTTGGATGGCAATTTCACAGAACATTTCTTTCCCTTTGAGACAAGAATAGCAGAGGATCCTGGTGTTCTACAAAATGTAGGACCTGAATTAGGCGAGGACTCAATAGCAAAGATATCTGAGCCCTCTGGGATATCAGAAAGTGTCATCACATAATCATTAACAACGTCACCAACCTTCAAGCCTTCAGGGGCAATCACATAGCCAACATGTTTATCTGAATACTGCACCTCTGCAAGAGGCGCGTTCCTTCCTGTGTCATTAACTATATCAGTCACAACACCAACCTGATTGCTGTACTGCACAACAGGAGAGAATGATCGAGGTGGGACTCTGAATGTTGAACTTCCTCTTCCACGTCTCTGAGCAATTATTCTTCTACCCATCTAATCACCTAATCCAACATCATCATAAGAATCAAGTTGACGGTGTATTCTTTCTAAACTTGAACAAACTTCTTCAAAAACATAATCAGATATAGCAGACGAACCTACTTCTTCTGCTGGATCTATATAAGTGAAAGATATTTGACCGTCGCTTCCAGAATACGAGATATGAAGAGAGAATGCTATGGAGGGTATGACGTCCCATTCATCAATGTAAAGTGTTCTATTACCGGATTCATCCTCTTTCATTGACCAACCTTCATCTATGAAAAGCCCTTCAGCTACTGGATAACCTGGTAACAATCCATTCACTTGATCAATTTTTTCTTGTATTTGTTGTCCTCTGTACATAATCATCACAGCATTCCTAATCTTGATGCGATGTCTACCGCATCGCTCTCAGGGCCTAATTTGGCGTACACCTTCTTGAGACCCTTCTGCGTTATCACAACATTAAGATTATCAATCTTGACATTGAAGCCCTTCTCGATTGCCTCTTTGATCTGAGACTTCTTTGCTCTCCTATCAGCCACGAATACTAGCTTGTTTTCAAGCTCTACCATGTTCATGGACTTTTCTGTCAGATGTGGATACTTCAGAACATTCCATGGGTTGAATTCAGTTACCTCGAACTTAGGGACTTCTGGTGCAGGCTCTTTTGGAAGAGCGGCTTTTGGAGCTTCTTTTGCAGTCTCTTTTGAGGCTTCCTTTGGAGGTGCGCTCTCTTTTTTCACCTCTTTTTCAGCCTTCTTATGTGCCTCTTTCTCTCTCTTTTCCCTCTCGAAGAATTCCTTCTCTGCCTTGTCTATTTCTGCATCTAGCTTTTTGTCTTCATCTATTTTCTTTTCTGCTTTCTTAGTCTTAGCGTCTTCGTGAGACATATTATCAATACTATATACAAGGAGTATTTATATATATAGTTATATTAGGCAACCTCGGACAAATCATAAAGTTCTTCCACCTTAACATCACCATGGCCGTGCACCTTTCCAAGCTCTGTACAAATCTCTACTTTGTCTGGTCTTTCAGCGCGTGTTTTTGTTCCTACCAGGGTTGCTGTCTTTAGCACTTTCCATGGTCCTAGTATTCCTGTGGCTCTAGGAAACTTTAGCCTTACTGGCTTTATGTCACTGCCAGTCTCAGAATGATCCTCAACAAGTTCTATTGCTCCATAAACATGTGCATCAATTATCCTCTCAGGGTTTCCATATTTATGAAGCTCTTCTGCGAGTCTGTCTTGTGCCTTTCCACGTGCTGCTCTGAAGAAAACATCTTCACAAACATGCACTCCATTCATCTTCAACCATTCAAACAGATATTCGTCATTTAACCCTGTTACAGGCAAAACTTGAAGCATGACATCATACTTTTTTTGTCTGCCTCTGGAAGGTACAGAGAAAAGAGAATCTGCATATTGGTATCTCACGTGCATACTATCTGATCTAAGTTCTCTGTATTTATGCCCCTCTGGAACAGCATCAAATGAGCAGATGACGTGAGTGTTGCTTGCCGGATCCCAATAACCCCAACCCCTATGAGCTGTCTCAAGCAATCTTCTTTTCACTTTAGGATCGCTGAACTTTTCCCTGAAAGCCTTTCTAGGTGTAAGCCTTCTTTCTTTTATTTCTCTTTTTTTCATGCCATAAGGTATAATATTTATTTCAGGACCAAATTTCTTGAACCTCAAAGCAGTGTCAAGGGGTAATTCACCCTCTGGAAGATGTTTTTTCATAAATGGTTTTCTGAAAACATCAGATCTATTCCAGAACTGGTATTCACTAGGTATTATCAGGCCATTGTTGTATCTAGAAGCAGTCATAATAGCCTCAACCACAACCTGATTTGGTAAAGTGCCATGATCAGAAAGATAATCATTAAGATCTATGAATCTGCCATCATATCTTTCTCTAATCTCGGTCACAG
>JBDRNB010000001.1:0-8545 GCA_043811635.1 Candidatus Aenigmatarchaeota archaeon | reverse complement strand
TAAACTTTTATTTCATTTTCTCTTAGAAATAGTATCAGTTTGTTGACTGGTAGGCCTGCTCTGAAGTTGTAATTCCCTTCTATATGTTCTGCGAATCGAAGCAGGCCATCTGCTTCGAATGCGCCAGCGCATTTGGTCACCGGGTATCTGGATATGTAATCATCCATCTCGAAATCAGAGAGTTCTCTGAATTTAACAGTGCAGGATTCAGAACAGGAAAGCATCTTGCCTGTGTTTGTGTTGTAGACACTAAGACCTGAGATTAGCTGGAACGTGGTGTCAGATAATAATTTCAGCATCTCTTTTGCTTGCTTTTCATCGCGTGGCTTTTCTATTATGTCTTTGTTGTGAACAACAAAAAAGTCTGCAGATATTATGATTGCATCCATTTGTCCCTCTCCGATTCGCTGTGATTTGGCTTTAGATAGTAATTGTGCACGTTCATATGGATCTTCATGTTGTATTGCAGATTCATCAATATTACTTGGGATAACTTCATATTTGAGGCCCAGAACATCTAGAGCGTGCTTTCTGAATGGGGATTGAGAAGCTAGGATTAATCTCATATGAAGTTATAAATGGGATGTTATTAATATTTATCGATCCTAGATGTGAACAAACACATGAAAGTAATCCGGTTCTTATGAATTTCACCTGAAGTTGAGATCTAGGTTATGTAGTTCACACTTATCTGAATGTGAAGTTCCACTAGAAATCAAGGGGTGTTACATATGAAATAAAGGCTCTTCACAATATTCATCCAAAGATTCATTTCAGCATGCATCGGACATGTTCCATATGTTGCATATGAAATTAAGGGGGGTGTATTTCACGTTCCTGAATGTGATTTCATTACATAACACTGTTATATATATAGTAATAGGATGAAGTTTAAGTGAGTGATCACACCCCAGCATAAAATATGATTAAAGGAAGCATGAGCACTCCCATGGACATGCTTCTCTTGACGCCGTAAAGAGGTGCAAGCAGGCCTATTGATGTGGAAACTCCCAGTATTAGGAGCCCTGGTAGTTGCGTGAAGTATGCTGTCATGGATATCAAGAAGATGATCACCACTATTGTTAGCTTTGTATAATTCACCTTCTGCAGGACTGTGATTAATGGCCTTGCGAGCTTGAGTATCAGGAATGTGGAGATTGATGTAGATAGTAAGGCAACTCCAAGAAGAAGCATGAGCTCTGTGAAGCCGAATGACTGTATTATGGAGTCTATTGCAACAGCTGCCCCGCTTCTTGGCCTGAAGATTGTATACAGTGATATGAGAGAGAATAATGCCACTATTGTGTTAATCGCTCCTATGGATATCAGGAATTCATGTGGGTTGTGCTTTCTTGTGATTTGTTGTGTTAGAACAGTTGCCTGAGCAGCTCCTACCCCAGGAAGCACACCAAGCAGCATGCCTGAAAATAATCCTTTGAGGGTTCCTATAAGAGCAAAGCGCCCGCCTATCTTTGGCAGCCACATCACCTGCTTGGGGATCTTTGTCTTCTTGTTCAGACTTATGAGCATTGTGCTTATACCAAAAAGGCCAGTGAATAATGGAAACATGATCAGGTGTGATGGAAGGAGGAAACTATTAAGTGTTATCATGCCGAGGGTGCCTGATAGAAGGAATATTATGAGCCCGTAGAATTTCTTCTTACCTGGCTCAGCATATAGCATAACAAGGGCTATGGCTATCAGAATCCAGTGGATGAAGGATTGGATGTTTTGGTATAGGAAGGGGATTGAAATAAGAAATAGAGGGAATAATAACAGTGTTATAAAGATTGACAACATCCCTCCCACAACAGTCAGATAAAGCGCATGAAGCCCGCGCCCATCAAGCAGCATCTGGTGACCAGGAAGAACAGACAAAGCAGTTGAAGGATCTGGTGCACCAAAGAATATGCTTGGTATGTAGTCGAATATTGTATGTGTGATTGCCATTGCTATGATCATGATTATCACATAGTATGGATTCAGGAACACAAAACCAATGAGGCCAAAGGAGACTGTGTTCACATGCAAGCCAGGTATCAGGCCTGTTATTATTCCAAGCCCACACCCAATTAGTGTGAAGAATAGATATTCTATCATACAATCCTCTCAATTGTTCCTTGCCTGTATATCAATTCCACTTCACCGGAATTCTTGGGATATTCATCCACAACTCCTGGAATACATATGGCGTCTCCAGGCATGAATCCATATATGTTGTTTCCTGTTTCATTGAGCCTAAGCGCTGTTGTGTTGAACACCACAACCTTGATGTTGTTTGTTCCGTCATTTAGTGTGAAGAATATGTGATTGTTTGACGTGTATGATTCCTCTATCTGCCCACAAATCTTCATGCTTCTACCAACGTCCTCTATACTGATCTCTGAAATCTGGGTGATTTCTGGTGTGAAAGAAGATATATAATAAAGAAACAGCAAGCCGATGATAGCGCATAATAAGGCGGTCTTCTTAATTAAAGATTCGTCCATGTATTTGATTTGAAAATAAGAATTAAATGGCTTTGGCTTCCCGTGTTTTCAGGTTGATGGATGTTGATTTGTCTGATGAAATTATTGTGATTCCCTTGTAGTTCTTTATCCACTCGTTCTCCTGAATTATCCAGAATATATCAGGAACATCATCTATCAGTATGTTATTGTTTGGGTTTATTGTTTTTACTGGAAGTATTCTTGCTCTTAGGACATCGACAGCATTTGACTCTTCTATGGGTGTTTCTGGGGTGAAAATAAGTATGGTGATCTTTTTTTCATCCTTCATAATATCCGCCCATATAGGCGTGAATGAAATCTTGTGTACGGATTTGTCTTTATTCTCTGTTGTTGAGATCACAATGTCGTGTGGGTTGTTTTTAATTATATCTTTATCTGTTGAGAGAAGCAGCCTGGCATCCATTGTTGATATGACCTTTGGTAGGGGAACATCTGGGTATACGATCTCCTTTTTGAACAGCTTGTTCTCCCTCACAACCCCTGTCACAGAAATAACACTGTTGGCAGATGGTACCTGATTTGCCATAACCTCCACCTGTCCTGTTGGGTCTTCTAAAACAAACCCATGTGCGGAAATCTCTTTTATCATTCCTATAACAGTGACCTCAGATGATATGTTTGCAATCTTGTTTATGGATGTTGCATTGGTCTTCTTTAGTAGTATGTTTCTAAGATGATCATATATCTTATTATAATACTTCATGAAGTCCTGAACTGTGAGCATGTTCTTGGCTCTCCTTTTCCTAAATATTACCTCAACCCCGGTCTTGGTTTTGTTTGTTTTCTCCCCTTTATTTATATCTTCCTTGACAACAACCTGCTTTGCACGTTCTATGTGATTGTCTATGTTGCTTTCATCTATTTTGTCCAACATTTTTGGGGATACCAAAAACCCAGAATCCAAAAATTTCTGTACAACCTTCTTCTTATCCATGCTATTTCTTTACCTTATCTAAAAATAGCCCGTCTGTTAATAGGTAGTTGTCTTTTAGTATTTGTTTTATTTTTTCTAGAACATTCTTAGATAGATGTAGTTTGATTTCACGTGTCCTACCATAACGTCCCTTAGATATAACCTGTGCGTTGATTATGCCTAGCATGTCAAGCTCGGCAATAAGGTCTGACAGCCGTCTCTGTGTTAGTGTTTTCAAACCACGTGAATGACATATCTTCTCATAGAGATTGAATATATCTCCTGTTTGAATGTTTTTATAATCAGACTCTACCAGCTTTATTATCCCTGCCAACACTGCCTGGCTCTGTCTTGGCTGTGCTCTTACAACCTCTATAATCCTATCCAGATCGAGCCTCTCCTCTGCTTTGTCAACAAACGCTGTTGTTATCTTCTTGGAGGAATCTCTTTCAGCAAGCTCGCCTGCTATTCTAAGCAGATCCAGCGCCCTTCTTGCATCACCATGTTCCTGTGCAGCAAGCGCTGCACATTTTGTAATAACAGCTCCATCTAATACCGAGTCTGCGAATGCCTCTTTTGCCCGCTCTGTTAATATGTTGCGTAATTGGTTGGCATCATATGGATGAAATATAATTTCCTCTTCTGATAATGAGGATTTGACTCTTGGGTCTAGCTTGTCTGTGAATGATGTGTCGTTTGAGATCCCAATAATAGAGAGCTTTGTGTATTTTAGGTCTTGATTCAGGCGTGTTAGTGTGTATAGGATGTCGTCTCCTACCTTTTTTACCATTGCATCTATTTCATCTAATATCAGTATTACTGATTTTTTCTGTGACTCAAGTGTTTTGAAAAATATTCTATACACTTCATCTGTTGGTAGGCCCGTGGGTGGTATTGTTGTTCCAAGTAGTCGCGACACCTCAGCCAGCAGCCTGTACTCTGTGTCAGATACGCGCTTCATCTTACAATTTACAAATATTATCTTCACATTCTTTGATGTTTTTTCTAATTCGTTTGTGATATATTTCACAGTAACAGATTTGCCTGTTCCAGTAGAGCCGTAAATAAAAATATTAGATATTTTATCCCCACTTATTGTGGGTGCAATCACCATGCCTATCTGTTTTATTTGTTCCTCTCTGTGGGGTATGGTTTCTGGTATATATTTATCTGTCAATACGTCTTTGTTCTTGAAAATATTAGCTTTATTTAGTGTATAATTACTAAAAATATCCTTCAGTGTTTTTTGTGACATTGTTTTCTATATGAAATTAAGGTTTAAATAATACTTCATATGGAAACAAAACAAACCCACACACCAAAGTTTCATATGGAAACTCCTTTTTTATTTTTATATCTCCATATGAAATATAATATAACAGTGTTATAATATAATTTATTTGGTTTATAATTTATATTTATCAATCTCCAATAGAAATTAAGGTGTTGGTGTATGAAATTCCTCGTGCTTGCAGACATTCACAGTGATATAGAAAAATTATCAAAGATATTAGATAGTGTAGATGGAGACGCAATAGACGCAGTGTTGTTCTCCGGCGATGTAGTAGATGAACACACCACTCCACACGGATTTACATTAACAGACATGATTGATGTTTTTGTGCAGAAGCTCCTTGTGTTTGGAAAACCAACGTTCTGCGTTCCAGGCAACATAGATCCCCTAGACATTATAGATATATATGAGGACTATGGTATCAACATCCACAACAAAAAGAAGAAGATAAAGGACCTCACTATTATTGGCTGGGGAGGAGCGCTCACCCCATTCAACACAAGCTTCGAACCACCAGAGGGGGAAACAAGGGAGGCCCTAGAAAGACTTACAACCAACCTGACAGGAGAATTTATATTACTTCTTCATAACCCACCCAAAGACACAAAACTAGACCTTGTTGGGGGAAAACATGTGGGGTCTGCCGCAGAAAAAGAGCTGGTGGAAAAGAAAAAACCACTTCTTGTCCTGTCCGCTCATATACACGAATCTCCGGGCATAGACAAGATTGGCGACACAACCATATTCTACCCTGGGCCGGTTTTTAATGGACATTATGGAATAGTAGAAATAAATGGAAAGCGCGTCAAGTGTGTGAGCAAGAAGATCACTTCAGCTGCTTAAGTCTTTCCACAATATCCTCAACCCGCTCCATTTTACATACAGCAAGAGGAATGTTTTCTGCCTCAGCTATCCTTTTTGCTATATCATCAACCTGGTTCAGGCCGTGAAATATAACAAGCGCCGGATGGAGATTGGTAAGTTTTAGTGCAACCATGGGGCTTCTTCCTGTTGAAACCTGTGTGAAGATCAGGGCCCGTTGTGTTGTGATCCCATATAATTTAATCAATTCACTGAAAGAAAGCTGCGTAATAGCCTTAAGAGAATCAATGATAGTGTAACCGTAAATTTCCTCAGCCTGCCTGTTCTTTCCAACCAGCATAACAGAGTTTGTGTGCTCGCAGAAATCATGTACACTCATGTTTTTTGTGAATTCCTTTATATCAATTATAGAATCTGATAAAGGAGGATTCTTACCTGTCCGCATAAAGCTCTTAATCACACTCCCACCCTTTCTAGAATCAATATCAATCATCGCGATTACATATCTATTAATCAATTTTATGCCTGGGGATTTCCTCCTACCAAGCTCGTAATCAGAAACAACAGACGATGTTATACCAAGCTCATCAGAAAGCTCCTTCTGTGATATCTTGAATATATTCCTCCATTTCTTCAAAATGCCTTCGGGGGCCTCAGCTAACACAATCTCCCCAATAATATCCTTAGCTAGTTCCTTCTTGGTGAGCGAGAACTCGTCATTTACCACACTCATATACGTTAATTGCACCAGAAGCTTTTAAAACTTTGCTCCCTCACAACCAAGATATTAATCACAAACACAAATATTTACCATGCCAATCAAAACCTATCATAAAGGAGCGCGAGCAGAAAGGGAGCTCATACACTTTCTAAACGCCCGTGGGTTTTCGTGTGTTAGAAGCGCCTCTTCTGGTGGTTACATGTATCCTGTAGATGTGGTTGCAATGAAGAAGGACGTCATACTCACATTTGAGATCAAGTCATGGGCAAAGAAGCCGAAGCTCGACAAAAGCAAGATGGCGCGCTTCAAGGAATGGAGCGCAAACGCAGGAGCATTCCCATTCCTGGCATGGTATAATGAAAACCGATGGAGATTCCTCACACTCAAACAAGCAGAGGAAAACCAATATGAAGATGAGAATTGGATGAGTCTGGATAATCTGATCAGCGTGTTTGGGGTTTAATCAAATAGATATTTATTGTATGAATTATTTTTAGATATATTTAACATTCACAACCCCTTCACAAAATTCTCCATACGATTCAGTGCGATCTTTATCTTGTCCATAGAAGTAGCGTATGAACATCTTATGAAGCCCTCACCTGCTTGACCAAACTCTGTCCCTGGTATAACAGCAACCTTCGCCTTCTTGAGCAGCTTCTCTGCAAATTTATATGAACTGGTTTTGAAATAATCTATGTTTGGGAACGCATAGAAAGCGCCATGGGGCTTTATACATCTAACCCCTATCATATCATTTAGTCTTTTAACCATATACAGTCGCCTCTTATTATAATCATCGACCATAGTCTGTATGTGTTTTTGAGGGCCTTTCAACGCTTCCAGTGCAGCTATCTGCGAAACTGTTGGAGTGCAAAGGGTTGTAAATACATGAAGATCCTTCATTGCCTTTATTATATTTTCTTCACCAACAGCATAACCAACCCTAAACCCAGGCATTGCATACGTCTTTGAAAACGAATGCAGCGTTACTACCCTATCACTCATTCCACTTAAAGATCCTATCGATATATGCTTGCCTTCGTACACAAATTTTTCATATGCCTCATCAGAAAATATTATAAGATCATGCTCAACAGCAAAATCAGCAACCTCTTCGAGGGTTTTCTTTGTATATACAGTTCCTGTTGGATTGGTTGGAGTATTGATAATCAATCCCTTTGTTTTCTCAGGTATAATAACATCTTTAAGGCCCTCTGTTGTCAGCTGAAATCCATCAACCTCATGAAGCTTCACAGAGAGAGGAATTCCATCTAACACCTCAACCCCAGGCTTGTATGCAAGAAAACCAGGATCAGTTAGCATCACTCCTTCACCAACATCAACAGTGCTCATAAGGCCAAGTAGAAGCCCCTCTGTTGAGCCTGTTGTAACAATAACATTCTCTGGGCCAACCATAATACCGTTTTCTTTTCTTAGTTTCTTGACAATCGCCTCCTTCAGATCCTCGCGGCCACCCACAGGAGAGTAGTGTGTCTCCTTTTTTGTCATCGCATCCTTCACAGCCTTCAAAACATTCGGCGGAGATGCGTAGTCAAGCTCGCCAGGACCAAGAGAAAATACAGATTTGTCAGTCTCCAGAATTTTGAGTAGTTTACCAATCGTAGAAACAGGAATCTCTTTTGACCTATTGGAAGTATAATCCTTTGGCATACTTATATTTTGTATGGCTTGGTTAAATCTGTTGGTCTAACATTTAATACCCAGCAAAACAAAATAGAATCATGAACCAGATGGACTACTTCTTCAATCCGAAATCAATTGCTGTTATTGGGGCATCGCGCCATCCAAGAAAGATAGGACATGTTGTATTCAGGAATTTCATAGAAAGCGGTTACAGGGGAAAGATTTTTCCTGTAAACCCAAATGCAGAAACAATGTTCGGCATGAAGTCATACAAGAGCGTGAAGGATATAAAGGAGAATGTAGAACTTGCAGTCATAGTTATTCCTGCAAAGTTTGTTGTGCAGGCAGTTGAGGAATGTGGTAAGAAGCGAGTGCCTGCGGTCATCATAATATCAAGCGGATTCAAGGAAGTTGGAAACGTGGAGCTTGAAAATCAGCTGATTAGAACACTTAAGAAATATAAGATCCGTGCAATTGGTGTGAACGGCCTTGGTGTATTTGACGCGCATACAGGAATTGACACATTTTTCCTACCTCGTTACAAGCTGGAAAGACCAGACAAGGGAAACATATCATTTATCTCACAATCTGGAGCCACAGGATCTGTAATCATGGACTGGATGGCAATGAAGGGGTAT